>NZ_JADBQQ010000026.1:0-81060 GCF_014895985.1 Enterobacter cloacae complex sp. P2B
GAGGCGCATTATAGGGAGTTATTCTGAAGTGACAAGCACAAAATACAAAAAACTTTTCGTTCGCTCACTTTTCAAACTTAACGCTTATTTAAGTCGCGAATCGCCCGCTAAATGGGCAATTTCCCGCGCAAAACTGGCCACCTGCGACCAGTCGGTATAAACCACTTCTTTACGCGTATCGGTTTCGCCACCCGTCATCTTCATTATCAGGCGGATCATGAAGCGGTCATACCAGCGGTAGCGAGGATAGCGCAGCGCACCGGCAAAGACGGCGCACAGGTCTGGCTGCCACGGCGAGCCGAGCAAAAATTTGCGCGTGTAGCTGTTGGTCTGCGGCGTACGCTTCTCAGCTTTACGGGCAACCAGATTGACCGAGTAAAACGCGCCCGGCAATGTGTTGAGTACCGCCGTATGCTTTTTCACAAAGCGATCCAGCGCCGGATGGAAGTGTCCGTAACGAATGGAGGCGCCAATCACCACGCGATCGTACTCCTGCCAGGCAATCTCCTCTGCGCGATTCAGGTTCACCACATCCGAGTAAATGCCCAGCTCTTTTAATTCCGACGCCAGATACGCGGCAATCTCACGCGTTTGTCCGTCTCGCGTAGAGAAAAGAATCAGTGTTTTCATCAACGGCTCCTTATTCGCGCCAGAATGTTGGGGTAAACAGCACCAGCAGCGTAAAGACCTCAAGACGACCAAACAGCATATTGGCAATAAGGATCCATTTCGCAACCGGGTTCATGCTGGCAAAGTTATCCGCCACAACCCCCAGGCCAGGCCCGAGGTTGTTTAGTGTTGCGACGACGGACGCAAAAGCGGAGAAATCATCCACTCCCGTCGCGATGATCGCCAGCATGCTGACGATAAAGACCAGCGCATACGCCGAGAAGAACCCCCACACCGCTTCGAGGATACGTTCCGGCAGCGCGCGGTTCCCCAGCTTAATGCTGTAGACCGCATTCGGGTGGACCAGGCGCTTCAGCTCACGGTTCCCCTGCTTGAACAGCAGCAGAATACGAATCACCTTCAGACCACCGCCCGTCGACCCGGCGCAGCCGCCGATAAACGCGGAGCACAGCAGCAGTACCGGCAGGAACAGCGGCCAGCGCGCGATGCTGTCCGTGGTAAACCCGGCGGTCGTCGCCATCGACACCACCTGGAAAAACGCCTGATTGAGCGTGGTCAGCGCCGAGTTGTAAACATCATGGAACCACAGCACCAGGGTGCAGATGACGACCAGGGTAAGCTGGACGCCAATGAACATGCGGAACTCAGGATCGCGCCAGTACACCTTCAGGCTACGTCCGCTCAGTAAAGAGAAGTGCAGGCCGTAGTTACAGCCGGAGATCAGCAGGAAAATCGCAATGATGGTGTTAATCGTTGGGCTGTCGAAGTACCCCACGCTGGCATCGTGAGTGGAGAACCCGCCAATGGCAATCGTCGCGAAGCTGTGCCCGATAGCATCAAACGCAGGCATCCCGGCAAACCACAGCGCCAGCGCGCAGGCTACCGTCAGCAGAACATAAATCAGCCACAGGGTTTTCGCCGTCTCGGCAATACGCGGGCGCATCTTATTATCTTTCAGCGGCCCCGGCATTTCAGCCCTGTACAGCTGCATCCCCCCGACGCCCAGAATCGGCAGGATGGCCACCGCCAGGACGATGATCCCCATCCCCCCGAACCACTGCAGCATCTGACGATAAAAGAGAATAGCGTGGGGTAACGAATCCAGCCCCACCAGCGTCGTCGCACCGGTGGTCGTTAAACCAGAAAACGATTCAAAAAAGGCATCCGTGATGCTGAGGTTAGGCTGCTCAGAGAAGATAAAGGGCAGCGAACCGACGCTTCCCAGCACCGTCCAGAACAGGACCACAATCAGAAAGCCTTCGCGAGATTTCAGCTCACCTTTCTGACGACGGTTCGGCCACCACAGCAGCGAGCCGATCGCCAGCGCGACAAAGAAGGTCTGGGTAAAAGCCCGCCCCGCGCCGTCCCGGTAGATAAGCGCCACCAGTCCAGGGAGAATCATCGTCCCCGAAAAGAGTATGACCAGCAATCCAACGATTCGGGTTATGGCACGAAAATGCATCTCTGCCGCTTCCTTTGGTATTCAAAAAAGTGAGGTGGGGATTATTCTTCAATCGGCAGCAATTGCAACGAACCACGACTAAAATCAGCCAGTTTTGCTGAAAAAGCAGCCAGTTCTGCCTGAGGAAGCGCCACGCGTAATTGCACCATTGCCTGGTAATCACTGTGCGCAATCACGCCGTTAAATTGTTTGAGCAGTGTTTCAATGCCCGATAGCTGAGCGTAATCGCACAATAAAGTATATTCGGTGAGCGGCGTTTTGCGGGTGGTCGTCAGGATATTCAGTGCCTGCTGCACTCCACCGCCATACGCTTTAACCAGCCCGCCCGTGCCCAACAGGATGCCGCCGTAGTAGCGCACCACCACGGCGGTAATTTCACCCACGCCGCTACCCATCAGCTGGGAGAGCATGGGTTTACCGGCTGTGCCCGCCGGTTCACCGTCGTCTGAAAAACCGAGCTGTTGCGAATCGTCCGGCGGCCCTGCCACCCACGCCACGCAGTGGTGACGTGCGTCAGGGTGCTCCGCGCGAACGGACTCGACAAACGCTTTCGCCGCCTCTACGCCGTCGGTGTGCGCCAGCAGCGTAATAAAGCGGCTTTTCTTGATTTCCTCAACAAAGGTGACCGGTTCAGCCGGTATCAGCCAGCTTTCCATCAGGCCAGCTTCAGGTCTCGCGTCATATTCTCGATACCGTTCTCGTGAACCACCACGTTATCTTCGATACGAATGCCGCCAAACGGTTTCAGCGCGTCGATTTTTTCCCAGTTGAAGTGCTTGCTGAACTGCCCTTCACGCCACGGCGCCAGCAGGGATTCAATAAAGTAGATCCCCGGCTCGATGGTCAATACCATGCGCGGCTCAAGAATACGGGTGCAGCGCAGGTAAGGATATTTAGACGGTGCCGCCAGGTGCGTGCCGGTATCATCCTGCATGAAGCCCGCAACGTCGTGAACCTGCAGGCCCAGCGGGTGGCCGATACCGTGCGGCATAAATGGCCCGGTCAGGTCGTTTTCGACCATCGCCTCTTCGCTCATGTCTTTCACAATCTGATGCTTACGCAGCAGTTTGGCAATGCGCTGATGGAACTGGATGTGGTAATCCACGTAGCTGGTTCCGGCCTTCATGGTGCCAATCAACGCCAGCTGTTCGTCGTTTACGTCCTTAATAAGCTGCGCAAAATCGGTATCCGCATTCGCCGCCCAGGTGCGGGTCAGATCGGCCGCATAGCCGTTGTACTCTGCGCCTGCGTCCAGCAGGAAGCTGCGCATCTCAGACGGAACCTGATGATCCAGTTTGGTGTAGTGGAGAACAGACGCATGCTCATTCAGCGCGACGATGTTGCTGTACGGTACGTCGGTGTCACGATGACCGGTTGCGGTCAGGTAGGCCAGGTTGATATCGAACTCGCTCATGCCTGACTGGAACGCTTCGTGCGCGGCGCGGTGACCATTCACCGCCGTTTTTTGCGCTTCACGCATGCAGTAGAGTTCATAGTCGGTTTTATACGCGCGGTAATAGTGCAGGTAATCCAGCACGCCTTTCGGATTGAGTTTGTCAGCCGGAATATCCAGACCGAGCGCACGTTCAGGTACAGGGCCAATGTAGCCGATGTTGCCGCGCGCCGCTGGCAGCTGGCTGCCAATGCCGTCCGCTTTTGGCAGGGCGATCACCTCAATTTCTTCGGTCCAGAAAGAGGTCGGCAGCGGTTCGACGTTGTGCCAGTAATCAACCGGCAGGTAGAACCACAGTTTCGGCTTGTTCACGCCGTCCACCAGCAGCCAGCAATTCGGAACCTGTGTCACCGGCACCCAGGCTTTAAACTGCGGGTTAACCTTAAACGGATAGGCGTGGTCATCAAGAAAAGTATTCATCAGCTCGCCGGAGTGGATCAGAAGAGCATCCAGCTTGAAGCGGGCCAGTACATCGCGGGTACGTTCCTGTAGGGTAACGATATGATTTTTATAAAGCGAAGCCAGTGAGTCCATCATTCTTCCTTTCGTTTTTTTGACCTCAAGTCATCGCATCTTAGCACACCTCACTCCGGCTGCGTGATTTCCACCGACCGTGATCAACGCAGCAATTTCTTAATGAGTAATTTGCATTTTATTAACATAAATTCCACACTCCGTCTCATCTGGTATGACCAGATCCACTTGCTGGATTCAGGAGACTGACATGCTTTACAAAGGCGACACCCTGTACCTCAACTGGCTGGAAGATGGCATTGCCGAACTGGTGTTCGATGCCCCCGGCTCAGTGAATAAGCTTGATACCGCGACGGTGGCCAGTCTTGGCCAGGCGCTGGAAGTACTTGAAAAGCAATCTGAATTAAAAGGGCTGCTGCTGCGTTCTAACAAAGCGGCCTTTATTGTCGGTGCCGATATCACCGAATTCCTCTCGCTGTTCCAGGTTCCGGAAGAACAGCTGAGCCAGTGGCTGCACTTTGCCAACAGCGTCTTTAATCGTCTGGAAGATCTGCCTGTTCCAACGATCTCTGCCGTGAACGGCTACGCGCTGGGCGGCGGCTGCGAGTGCGTGCTGGCGACCGACTACCGTCTGGCGACGCCGGACCTGCGTATCGGCCTGCCGGAAACCAAGCTGGGCATCATGCCGGGCTTTGGCGGTTCCGTGCGTATGCCGCGCATGCTGGGCGCCGACAGCGCCCTGGAAATCATTGCCGCCGGTAAAGACGTGGGTGCAGAACAAGCGCAGAAAATCGGTCTGGTCGACGGCGTCGTGAAACCAGAGAAGCTGGTTGAAGGTGCACTCGCCATTCTGCGTCAGGCGATTAACGGCGACCTCGACTGGAAGGCCAAACGTCAGCCGAAGCTGGAGCCGTTAAAGCTCAGCAAGATTGAAGCCACCATGAGCTTCACCATCGCCAAAGGCATGGTGATGCAGACGGCGGGTAAACACTACCCGGCGCCAATCACGGCGGTGAAAACCATTGAAGCGGCAGCCCGCTTTGGCCGCGACGAAGCCCTGAAGCTGGAAAACCAGAGCTTTGTTCCACTGGCGCACACCAATGAAGCCCGCGCGCTGGTTGGTATCTTCCTCAACGATCAGTTCGTGAAGGGCAAAGCCAAACAGCTGACCAAAAACGTTGAGACGCCAAAACACGCGGCGGTACTCGGCGCCGGTATTATGGGCGGCGGCATCGCTTACCAGTCGGCCTGGAAAGGCGTGCCGGTAGTGATGAAAGACATCAACGAGAAATCTCTGACGCTGGGCATGACCGAAGCCGCCAAGCTGCTGAATAAACAGCTTGAGCGCGGAAAAATTGACGGGCTGAAGCTCGCAGGCGTGATCTCAACCATCCAGCCTGTGCTGGAATACAGCGGTTTCGACCGTGTGGACGTGGTGGTTGAAGCGGTCGTTGAGAACCCGAAAGTCAAAAAAGCGGTGCTGGCGGAAACGGAAGACAAGGTTCGCCCGGACGCCGTCCTGGCCTCAAACACCTCCACCATCCCCATCAGCGAACTGGCGAGCGTGCTGAAGCGTCCGGAAAACTTCTGCGGAATGCACTTCTTCAACCCGGTACACCGTATGCCACTGGTCGAAGTGATCCGTGGAGAAAAAACCTCTGACGAAACCATCGCTAAAGTCGTGGCGTGGGCAAGCAAGATGGGTAAAACGCCGATCGTCGTTAATGATTGCCCAGGTTTCTTTGTGAACCGCGTGCTGTTCCCGTACTTCGCCGGCTTCAGCCAGCTGCTGCGCGACGGCGCGGACTTCCGCAAAATCGACAAAGTAATGGAAAAACAGTTCGGCTGGCCGATGGGCCCGGCGTATCTGCTGGACGTCGTCGGCATTGATACCGCCCACCACGCTCAGGCCGTCATGGCGGCAGGCTTCCCGCAGCGCATGCAGAAAGATTATCGCGATGCCATTGACGCCCTCTTTGACGCCAACCGCTTCGGACAGAAAAACGGCCTGGGCTTCTGGCGTTATAAAGAAGACAGCAAAGGCAAACCGAAGAAAGAAGAAGATGCGGCGGTGGATGGTCTGCTGGCCGACGTATGCCAGCCGAAACGCGACTTCACCGACGACGAAATTATTGCCCGCATGATGATTCCGATGATCAACGAAGTGGTCCGTTGCCTGGAAGAAGGCATTATTGCCAGCCCGGCAGAAGCGGATATGGCGTTGGTATATGGCCTGGGCTTCCCTCCGTTCCACGGCGGCGCGTTCCGCTGGCTGGATACGCTCGGCAGCGCCCGCTATCTCGATATGGCGCAGCAGTATCAGCACCTCGGCCCGCTTTATGAAGTGCCGGAAGGGCTGCGTAACAAAGCGCGCCATAACGAACCCTACTATCCAGCAGTTGAACCAGCCCGTCCGGTTGGCGCGCTGAAAACGGCTTAAGGAGTCACAATGGAAAAGGTTGTCATTGTTGATGCGATTCGCACCCCGATGGGCCGTTCAAAAGGCGGTGCGTTCCGTAACGTGCGAGCGGAAGATCTCTCCGCGCACCTGATGCGTAGCCTGCTGGCGCGTAACCCGGCGCTGGACCCAGCAGCGCTCGACGATATCTACTGGGGCTGCGTGCAGCAAACGCTGGAGCAGGGCTTCAACATCGCCCGCAACGCGTCGCTGCTGGCGGAGATCCCGCATTCGGTTCCGGCGGTCACCGTCAACCGCCTGTGCGGTTCGTCGATGCAGGCCCTGCACGACGCGGCGCGCATGATCATGACCGGCGATGCGCAGGCCTGTCTGGTCGGCGGCGTTGAACACATGGGCCACGTGCCGATGAGCCACGGGGTCGATTTCCATCCGGGCATGAGCCGCAACGTGGCGAAAGCCGCAGGCATGATGGGCCTGACCGCCGAGATGCTCTCCCGCCTGCACGGCATCAGTCGTGAAATGCAGGATGCTTTTGCCGCGCGCTCTCACGCGCGCGCCTGGGCCGCCACGCAGTCCGGTGCCTTCAAGAATGAGATCATCCCCACCGGCGGCCACGATGCAGACGGCGTACTGAAGCAGTTCAGCTACGACGAAGTCATTCGTCCGGAAACGACGGTCGAAGCGCTTTCTTCCCTGCGTCCGGCATTTGATCCGGTCACCGGTACGGTAACGGCAGGGACGTCGTCGGCGCTGTCCGACGGTGCCGCCGCGATGCTGGTGATGAGCGAAAGCCGCGCCCGCGAATTGGGCCTGACGCCACGCGCTCGCGTGCGTTCGATGGCGGTGGTGGGCTGCGATCCTTCAATCATGGGTTACGGCCCGGTTCCGGCCTCGAAGCTGGCGCTGAAAAAAGCGGGCTTAACTGCCAGCGATATCGATCTGTTCGAGATGAACGAAGCGTTTGCCGCGCAGATCCTGCCGTGCATTAAAGATCTGGGGCTGATGGAGCAGATCGACGAGAAGATTAACCTCAACGGCGGCGCGATCGCCCTCGGTCACCCGCTGGGCTGTTCCGGGGCGCGTATCAGCACGACGCTGATTAACCTGATGGAACGCAAAGATGCCCAGTTTGGTCTGGCAACGATGTGTATCGGCCTGGGTCAGGGTATCGCGACGGTGTTTGAGAGAGTGTAAGTAAGGAAAAGTATCTCAAAGCCAATGACGTCAGAACAAGGCGGCAAGCGAGCGAATCCCGATGAGCTTACATTAGTAAGTGATTCGGGTGACCGAGCGCAGCCAACGCAGTTATGGCGTCATTGGCGAAGAGAGACAGTTTAGTTGCCGTTCTTCCCGCCTGTCAGGGGCGGGCTTTTTATTTAGATAAACGCAAACGCATCGCCAAACAGGCGATCTTCACGCGCATCGCGTTCGTTACAGAACAGGTCGCGGGCAATTTTCGCCATCTCGAAACGGCCTGCAATGTAGATATCATGTCCTGCCAGCGTGCCGTGATCCTGCAGTACCGCCGTCAGCACCGTCCCGCTACGTCCACGCCAGCCCTCTTCCGGCTGCTCGACCACTGGCTCAATGCGCAGGTTAGGATGGTTAACGCTCAGCGCTTCCAGTTCAGACAGGTCGTACAGGTGCTTCTCTTCACGGCCGCCCCAGTAGATGGTGATGTCACGGTCTGGATTACGCGCCAGCGCGGTCAACAGAATAGAGCGCACATAGGAGAAGCCCGTACCGCCCGCGATCAGAATCAGCGGACGGTCTTCGTCATCACGCAACCACGCGTCGCCGTGAGGAATGTCGACCACAATCTCACGCTCTTTCAGGATGCGGTCCATCACGGCCATCGCGTACAGGTTAAGCTCAGACGCACCAATATGCAGCTCAATAAATTCCTGCTCTGCTGGCGTAGAGGCCATAGAGAAAGGACGCTTATCACGCTCATCCATCACCACCATCAGGTACTGGCCGGCACGGAATGAGAATGCCGCTTCAGGAACCAAACGGACGCGATATACGGTGTCGGTAATAGCATCTACCGACGTCACTTTACAGCTTAAGGTTGTCATTCGCTCTCTCTGTCGGGAAGTCTATAGGGCTTAACGGTCAGCTCAGGGTTTACCGTTATTCATTATGGCCAGTTCGTCCCAGATCGCGTCAATTCGCGCGGTCACAGCAGGATCTTTTTTGATCGGGCGACCCCATTCACGGTCGGTTTCGCCAGGCCATTTATTTGTGGCATCCAGTCCCATCTTTGAGCCAAGACCGGAAACCGGCGAGGCAAAATCCAGATAATCTATCGGCGTATTTTCGACTAACACCGTATCACGCGCAGGATCCATTCGCGTGGTTATCGCCCAGATAACATCGTTCCAGTCACGGGCGTTAACGTCATCATCGCAGACAATAACAAATTTGGTATACATAAACTGGCGCAGGAAAGACCATACGCCCATCATCACGCGTTTAGCATGTCCGGGATACTGCTTCTTCATCGTGACCACCGCCATGCGATACGAGCATCCTTCAGGCGGCAGATAAAAATCAACGATTTCCGGGAACTGCTTTTGCAGGATCGGCACAAATACTTCGTTCAGCGCCACGCCGAGCACCGCCGGTTCATCCGGTGGGCGGCCAGTATAGGTGGAGTGATAAATCGCATCTTCACGCTGAGTAACATGCGTGACGGTAAACACCGGGAAGTTATCCACTTCGTTGTAATAGCCGGTGTGGTCGCCGTATGGGCCTTCTGGCGCCATTTCACCCTGCTCAATGTAACCTTCCAGCACAATTTCGGCGCTGGCCGGCACTTCGAGATCGTTGGAGATACACTTCACGACCTCGGTTTTAGTCCCGCGCAGCAGGCCAGCAAACGCATATTCAGAGAGCGTATCCGGTACGGGCGTGACCGCCCCCAGAATGGTGGCCGGATCGGCACCTAACGCGACAGACACCGGGAACCGTTCACCCGGATGTGCAGCACACCACTCCTGGAAATCCAGCGCGCCGCCGCGGTGCGACAGCCAGCGCATGATGAGCTTATTCTTGCCAATCAGCTGCTGGCGATAAATACCGAGGTTTTGCCGCTCTTTATGCGGTCCGCGCGTCACGGTGAGGCCCCAGGTGATCAGCGGCGCAGCATCTTCAGGCCAGCACTGCATGATAGGGATTTTGGTGAGATCCACCGCATCGCCTTCCAGCACTTTCTGCTGACACGGCGCGCCGCGCAGGCGTTTGGTGGGCATGTTCAGCACCTGCTTAAACTGCGGCAGCTTATCGAACAGATCGCGGAAACCTTTCGGTGGCTCAGGCTCTTTCAGAAATGCCAGCAGTTTCCCCACTTCACGCAGCGCGGTAACGTCTTCCTGCCCCATTCCCAGCGCGACACGACGCGGGGTGCCAAACAGGTTGCACAGCACCGGCATTGAGTAACCTTTTGGATTTTCAAACAGTAATGCAGGGCCACCGGCACGCAGGGTGCGGTCAGCAATTTCTGTCATTTCCAGATAAGGATCAACAGGAAGTGTAATGCGTTTCAGTTCACCCTGCTTTTCCAGCAGCGTCAGGAAGTCGCGGAGATCGTGGTATTTCATGCAGTTAGTCATGGCCTCTCTGTAAGCGCTTCATTATACGGCGTAAGCCTGCTTGATGCTGTAATTTTGTTAAATTAGCGTGAACTTATCCGCTGTGTTCGAATTTCCCCCATTATAATCAACTTAGCGATCCCTCCAGGGTTTTGATATGCTTGCGCCCCGAACTAAGGGAAAGAGTGATTATGCAGGCCTGGTATTTACTGTATTGCAAACGCGGGCAACTTCAGCGCGCGCAGGAACATCTTGAACGTCAGTCTGTAAATTGTCTGACACCCGTGATCACGCTTGAAAAAATGCAGCGCGGGAAGCGCACAACCGTTAGTGAGCCTTTATTCCCGAACTATCTGTTCGTGGAGTTCGACCCCGAGGTGATCCACACCACTACCATCAGCGCAACGCGCGGCGTCAGCCACTTCGTTCGTTTTGGTGCCCACCCGGCAACCGTTCCGTCGACCGTCATTCATCAGCTGTCTGTTTATCAACAGCCTGAAGGGATCACCGACCCGGAAACCCCTTACGCGGGCGATAGCGTCGTCATTACCGAAGGCGCATTCGAAGGCCTGCAGGCGATTTTCGCCGAGCCGGACGGTGAAGCGCGCTCCATGCTGTTGCTCAATCTGCTGAACAAGCAGGTGCTGCAGAGCGTGAAAAACACCGACTTCCGCAAAGTTTAAACGTTTATCCCGAACAGGCGACGCACGTTGTCATCCGTCTGCGCGGAAAGCCAGTGCGGATCCTCTCCGCGCCAGTGCGCTACGCGCTCAACAATGTGCCCCAGCAAGGCGGGCTCGTTTCGCCGCGATGCCGGTTTGGGCTTCATATCTCGCGGCAGCAGGTATGGCGCATCGGTTTCAAGTAGCAAACGGTCTGCCGGGATTATCGGCAGCAGCTCGCGAAGCTCAAGCCCGCGGCGCTCATCACACACCCAACCGGTGATCCCCAGATACAAACCGCGGTTCAGGCAATCCAGCGCTTCCTGGCGAGACCCGGTGAAGCAGTGGAGCACTGCGCCGGGCAGTTTATCCAGCCACGGGTCCAGCAGTGCGAGAAAACGTTCATGCGCATCGCGACAGTGCATAAAGACGGGCATTTCAAGCTCTGCCGCCAGCGCAAGCTGGGCAGTGAACGCCTTTTCCTGTTCTTCAGGCGTGGAGAAGTTGCGGTTAAAATCGAGCCCGCACTCGCCAATAGCCACCACCTCTGCCGTTTTTGCCAGCGTGCGCAGGATTTCTGCGCTCTCCGCCGTCCACTGGCTGCTGTCATGAGGGTGGACGCCGGCGGTTGACCAGCAGTGTTGATAGCGTTGCGCCAGCAGCAGTGCCTGCTCGCTCTCATGCAGGTTGGTCCCGGACAGGAGCAGCCCTTTTACGCCAGCCTCAAAAGCACGCGCAACCACCTCGTCACGATCTTTCGCAAACTGCGAGCTGGTCAGGTTGAGTCCGATATCAAACATGCGATTCCCCATAGAACAACCGCCCTGACGGGCGGCTGGTTTTACTCTTCAGTGGTCTTTTCGGACGCATCGTCTTCATCGTCCGACCGGCGTCCTTTTCCCACGTAGAAACGCGAGAAGAATACGCCAACCTCAAACAGGCAGTACATCGGTATTGCCAGCAACGTTTGTGAGAAGACGTCCGGCGGCGTCAGCAGCATGCCGACTACGAAGGCGCCCACCAGAATATAGGGACGCTTCTTACGCAGGTCATCAGGGGTGGTTACCCCAACCCAGCAGAGCAGCACAATGGCCACCGGCACTTCAAACGCCACACCGAACGCCATAAACAGCGCCATCACAAAGCTGAGGTAGCTGGCGATATCCGTCGATACCTGAACCCCTTCCGGCGCGGTATGCGTCAGGAAGCCAAAGGCTAGCGGGAAGACAACGAAGTAGGCAAACGCCATGCCGATATAGAACAGCAGCGAACTGGAGACCAGCAGCGGGATCACCAGTTTACGTTCGTGCCTGTACAGTGCTGGCGCCACAAATGCCCATACCTGATAAAGGATGACGGGTGCAGACGCAATCAACGACACCCAGAAGGTGAGCTTAATCGGGGTGAAAAACGGTGATGCAACGTCTGTTGCAATCATCGTTGCCCCCAGCGGCATCTGCTTGATCAGCGGCGCAGAAACCACCTGATAAATATCGTTGGCGAAATAGACCAGGCACAGGAATATGAGGAATACCGCAATAATGCAGTTTAACAGGCGCTTACGCAGCTCAATCAGGTGCGTAATAAGCGGTTGAGTATCATCTACTGCCATAGTTACGCTTTATCACTCGACGAGGGGGATGATTCGGAAACGGGCGCGGCGGGTTTCGCTTCAGCCGCTTTTACCACCGGCTCTTCCGGCTGCGCCTGTTTTTTCAGTTCAGTTTCCTGCGGTGTTTGTTCAGGCGCTGCGGCCTGGTGCTCCGCACTCGCTGGCGTCACGCCCTCACGCTGCGCTTCGCTGTCCTTCACCACCGGGTTATGAATAGTGTTCGCTTCATCGCTCGCTTTTTCAGGATCGTTAACGCTGTAAGAGCGCTTCATGGATTCCGCCGCTTCGCGCAGCTCATCCATTGAGGCTTTCAGTTCCGGCGTCAGGTTATCCATGCTCGCCTTCTCAACCTTTTTCAGGCTTTCCTGAAACTCCTGCAGCTTAAGTTCCTGCGCCAGCTCGTTCTGAACGGTCGAAGCCAGCGATCTTAGCGCTCGAACCCAGCCCACGACGGTTTTCACCGCTACCGGCAGACGCTGCGGCCCCAGCACGATCAGACCAATCACAAAGACCAGCAGCAGCTCACTAAAACCAATGTCGAACACGACTTACACCTGCTCTTTATCGTGGCGTTTAGCGTCTTCCTTTTTGGCATCTTCTTGCTTATCGGAGATGGATTTAGCAGTAAAGTCAGCGTCCTGGCTGGTTTTATCCTGCTTGCTCTCATCATCGCTCATCGCTTTCTTGAAGCCTTTGATAGACGCGCCCAGATCGGAACCAATAGAACCGAGCTTTTTGGTGCCAAACAGCAGCACAACGATGACGGCAATAATGACTAATTGCCAGATACTGATACCACCCATACATATTCCTCAGGGATAGATGATTAATTGGTCAGGTCGCATTATACGTATGCGACCTGTCGATGGCGATGCAAACTCAGCGCGTTTTTCTCCATCCTGCAAGCCAGACAACAACCCCGCCAGCCATCAGCCAGGCGGGCATCATCTGCCAGTCAGGACGGTTGATCAGCAGCAACGTACCGCTCAACAGCAGCGTTGCGCCAATGCCAAAGAGGTAGCGTGACTGTCCCTGGCGCACACGGCTGGACTGAAGCTCGCGGGCGATTTTATCCATGCTGTGCTGAAGATTCTTGCTCTGACGCAAACTGTCGTAAACCAGTTCAGGAATTTCAGGCATTTTTTCGATCCAGAACGGGCCTTTCTCTTTCAGCGAACGCACCAGCGCTGGAAGGCCAACCTGATCCTTAATCCAGGATTCCAGGAAAGGTTTAGCCGTCTTCCACAAGTCTAACTGAGGATAGAGTTGTCGACCTACACCCTCAACGTAAAGTAATGTTTTCTGAAGTAAAACTAACTGTGGCTGAACTTCCATATTAAAGCGGCGGGCCGTATTGAACAGGTTTAACAGCACGTGTCCAAAAGAAATCTCTGCCAGCGGTTTTTCAAAAATCGGTTCGCAAACGGTACGGATAGCAAACTCGAACTCTTCGACGTTGGTGTCTGGCGGAACCCAGCCGGAATCCACATGCAGCTCGGCCACCTTACGGTAGTCGCGGTTGAAGAAGGCGATGAAGTTCTCAGCCAGATAACGTTTATCTTCTTTATTCAGCGAGCCCACAATTCCACAGTCGATACCGATGTATTTCGGATCCTCAGGATGCTCATAGCTCACGAAGATATTACCCGGATGCATGTCCGCATGGAAAAAACTGTCGCGGAATACCTGGGTAAAGAAGACCTGCACGCCACGTTCGGCCAGCAGCTTCATGTTCGTTCCCTGCTTCTCCAGGGCCACCACATCCGAAACCGGAATACCGTAGATGCGCTCCATGACCATCATGTTCTGGCTGCAATAGTCAGAATAGACTTCAGGCACGTAGAGCATCGGGCTGTTTTCAAAATTGCGGCGCAGCTGAATGGCGTTTGCCGATTCACGCAGCAGATTAAGCTCATCAATCAGCGTTTTTTCATATTCCCGCACCACTTCCATCGGGCGCAGTCGACGGCCGTCCGGCAGCAGACGCGGAACCCAGCGCGCCAGACGATAAATTAGCTTCATGTCGGCTTTGATAATCGGCAGGATATCCGGGCGGATCACCTTGATCACCACTTCTTTGCCGTTCTCTTTCAGACGCGCAGTGTGCACCTGAGCGATAGAAGCCGACGCCAGCGGTTCTATTTCGAAATCGTCAAACCAGGTTTCAACGGGAAGGTTACCCATCGCCTCCTCGATCTGTTTCTTCGCTCTCACCCCGTCAAACGGGGCGACACGGTCCTGCAGCATCGCCAGTTCATCGGCAATGTGCGGCGGGAAGAGATCGCGGCGAGTTGAGAGCATCTGTCCGAACTTAATCCATACCGGGCCGAGCTCCTGCAGCGCCAGACGCAGGCGTTCACCCAGCGGCTGACCTTTATGGCGATTTGGCATCCAGAACAGCGTCCGCCGCCAGATCCTGAGCGGCAGCGTGATACGCATTTTGGGGATGAGCTCGTCGAGCCCGTAACTCAAAAAGGTGTGGATGATAAAATAGAGGCGCCGAATTTCACCAGGCGTCATTTGCCCTCCAGTTTTTCCAGCCGTTTGCTTAGGGCATCAACCGCACGTTCAACCGCGGCCGTCTCTTCTGCGAACCACGCAACTTCCAGCGGCCCAGGCGCCATGCGCCACTCTTCGGTCAGCACTTCTGCGGCATAACGCTGTTGGCGTTGCAGATTTTTGCGCAGGAACGCCGTGCCGCCATGAATAACTTTCCCGATCCCTTCAGCGGCGATGTCGCCAATAAAAGGCGCCAGCAGCTCTGCCGGGTCAAACTCAGCCAGATCGCTGAGCGCAACGAAGTTCTGCACGACCTGGATGTCGCCTTCCACTTCCAGCTCACCGCTGCGGATAAGCGCCGTTAATTGCTGGCGATCGCGCAGTTTTGGCAGCACGCTCATATGGGTAATGACCGAGCAATCAGCTTCACCTTCCCACTCACCCAGAACGTCAAGCTGACGTTCGCTGAAAACCAGCACGAGCGGCGTCGAGAACTCTTTTAACACAATGCGCAGTACCTTCCCGTTTAGCCGCTGACGTGCGGCTTTCAACGCCGGAGCGCGATACAGGAAGGCATTCAGCACATTCTCGATGCCTGCGGTGACTAAGGGTTTAAAGGGCACGGGACACCTCCACTCAGAATTTGTAACCGCGATGCAGCGCGACGACACCCGCCGTCATGTTGAAGTACTCAACGTTCTCAAATTCCGCATCCTGCATCATGGCTTTTAAGGTGTCCTGATCCGGATGCATGCGAATTGATTCCGCCAGATAGCGATAGCTTTCCGCGTCGTTTGCCACCAGTTCGCCAATACGCGGCAGCACGTGGAAGGAATAGGCGTCGTAGGCTTTGCTCAGCGGGTCGATAATCGGTTTAGAGAACTCGAGCACCAGCAGGCGTCCACCCGGCTTCAGCACGCGGTACATGGAGCGCAGCGCTTTTTCTTTATCAGTGACGTTACGCAGACCGAAGGAAATCGTGATGCAGTCAAAAGTATTGTCCGGGAACGGCAGCGCTTCGGCGTTGGCCTGCACGTATTCCACATTACCCACCACGCCGATGTTACGTAGTTTTTCGCGTCCCATTTTAAGCATGGAGTCATTAATATCAGCCAGTACAACGCGACCGGTTTCGCCCACCAGACGGGAGAATTTCGCCGTCAGATCGCCCGTACCGCCAGCCAGATCGAGAACCGTTTGTCCACGACGCACACCGCTGCAGTCGATGGTGAAGCGCTTCCACAAGCGATGAATGCCGAACGACATCAAGTCATTCATCACATCGTACTTCGCCGCCACGGAATGAAATACGTGGGCCACCATGTCAGCTTTCTGCGCTTTGGCTACAGTCTGAAAGCCAAAGTGCGTCGTGTCTTGTGAATCGTCAACCATCTCAGAGCCTGCTAATCAGTCAAATGTTCGTGAAGTGTAACAGATTGGGCGCAATTGCCCTACGATTCAACCACCGCGAAAGAAACGCGCTGGCTGCTCGTCTGGCGATAAATCCGCCGCTAAATCGTTGTCCTGGTTGGGGGTATTTTGTTCATCCCCGCCCTCACGCAGTCGGAACTCTTCGTCCTGGGCTGTCGCCTGTTCGACCAATTCCGGATTAATCTCGCGTTTAACCTCCACTCCCAGGCTGCGGAATGCTTCAGCCTGCGCAAGCAGGTTGCCACGCCCGGAGGAGAGCTTTTTCATCGCCTGGCGGTAGTTATCCTGCGCACGATCCAGGCTTTGCCCGACGGAGGACATATCGTCCACGAAGAGGCGCATTTTGTCGTACAGCTTGCTGGCGCGGTCGGCAATCTGCTGCGCGTTACGGCTCTGGTGCTCATAGCGCCACAGGTTCGCAATGGTGCGTAAGGCCACCAGCAGCGTGGTGGGGCTGACCAGCATAATGTTATTTTTCAGCGCTTCGGTGATCAGCTCGGGCTGTCTGTCGAGCGCCAGCAAAAACGCGGGTTCGACCGGGATAAACATCAGCACGTAGTCCAGCGAGCGCAGCCCCGGCAGCTGCTGATAATCTTTTCTGCCCAGCAGGCGAATATGGTTACGCACGGAGGCAATGTGCTCCTGCAGCGCCGATTCGCGCGTATAGTCATCTTCAGCGTTGAAGTAGCGCTCATAGGCCACCAGCGTCATTTTGGCGTCAATGACCACATCTTTGCCCTGCGGCAGACGCACAATCACATCCGGCTGCATTCGCGAGCGGGCATCGTTTTCGATACTCACCTGCGTTTCGTATTCATACCCTTCCCGCAGGCCAGAGGCCTCCAGCACGCGGGTGAGCACCACTTCCCCCCAGTTACCCTGGGTTTTGTTATCGCCTTTCAGCGCCCGCGTCAGGTTGACCGCCTCCTGCGCCATCTGGGCATTCAGCTGTTGAAGATTGCGGATCTCATGCGCCAGCGTGTGGCGTTCGCGGGCTTCCTGACCAAAGCTGTCCTGTACCTGACGGCGAAAGCCGTCCAGCTGTTCGCGCAGCGGCGTCAGCAGGCTGTTCAGGCTCTGGCGATTTTGCTCATCAACGCGGCGGTTGCTGTGCTCGAAAATGCGGTTGGCGAGGTTCTCGAACTGCTCGCTGAGGCGCTGCTCGCTGTTGATCATCTGGCGGATTTTGTCTTCGGCATGCAGCTGGGTAGATTCAAGGCGGGTAGTCACTTCGCGGAGATCGGCCTCCAGCGAGGTGTTGATGTCGCGCAGGTTACGCAGTTCGTTATTGAGCAGTTCACACTCGTCGCGCCAGTGGTCGCTTAGGGCAAGCTGCTGTTTTGCGGCGCTTAAATCGGCGACGATCTCTTCGCGTTCAGCCAACTGCTCGGCCTTCTGCTGTGCATGCTGATAGCTGGATATCAGCCAGCCTATCGCCACGCCAGCCAGCGCAATTACCGCATAAATAAGGATTGAGATATCCACAATGCCCCCTGCATCAACGTATTACCCGCACAAAATAAGATTGTGCTGTATAAACGTCCAGTTTGAAAGGGTTTTCCTGCGAGGCGCTACGCAAAAAATAAAGGCCGAACGCGTCGGCCTTTTATCTCAGAGAGGAGGACTAGATCAGGCGGCGAGCCGCTTCAACCACGATTTTTACCGCGTGACTTTCTGTCTGCTTCATGGTTTCGGCGTTCGGGATCTCCTGCTGGGTGCGGTTGACGATAACGCCCGCCACCATACCGGCACGCAGACCCTGGCTTGCGCACATGGTCAGCAGCGTTGCGGATTCCATCTCGTAGTTCATCACGCCCATGGATTGCCACTCTTCCATTGAGCCTTTGAAGCGGCTCACTACGCGGCCTGAGAAGGTGTCGTAACGCTCCTGGCCCGGATAGAAGGTATCAGAAGAGGCAGTTACGCCCACGTGAGTGGTTGCGCCCACGGATTTCGCCGCTTCAACCAGCGCGGTGGTGCACTCGAAGTCAGCCACTGCCGGGAATTCCATCGGTGCAAAGTGCAGGCTTGCGCCGTCCAGACGCACGGATGCGGTCGTCACCAGCACGTCGCCGACGTTAATGTGCGGCTGAATCGCGCCGGTGGTGCCGATACGCAGGAAAGTACGAATGCCCAGCTGCGCCAGCTCTTCCACGGCGATAGAGGTAGACGGGCCACCGATACCGGTAGAGCACACAATCACCGCTTTGCCATCCAGCTCTGCGCGCCAGGTGGTGAATTCACGATGGGCAGCCAGCTTGACCGGCTTATCCATCAGCGCGGCGATCTTTTCCACACGCTCTGGGTCGCCAGGGACGATAGCGAGCGTAGCCCCTTGTAAATCATTTTTAGTGAGGCCGAGATGAAAAACATCAGACTTAGACATAGGTGACTCCTCTGTGGGTCGGTTAGTCAGAAGAAGTAAAACGGTACTTTACAGAAGCGGTAAGCATAATTTCGTGACACATCTCACCATGAATGAAAATGATTGCATTGAATTTCCATCAAAAGGTGACTCACATCACATTAACAAGTTATATCGTCGGGTGCTGCACAAAAGATAGACCGTTTAAGGCACTGTGAGTTGTTAACCTGGTGTCTATATTTACCTTTGCGCTAACTCATTGGTACGGAGAATGCCATGACTGAAAAAACCGGATTTGCACCTGCTGCGGCTCCGCATGCTTCAACCATCGTCTCAACGTCTGAAGACGCCATCACGGCAGGTGAGACCTCTATTCCCTCGCAGGGAGAGAACATGCCTGCTTATCACGCACGACCAAAATCGGCGGACGGCCCGCTGCCCATCGTGATTGTGGTTCAGGAAATTTTCGGTGTTCACGAACATATTCGCGACCTCTGCCGCCGCCTGGCGCTTGAAGGCTATCTGGCCGTTGCGCCAGAGCTCTACTTCCGTCAGGGCGATCCGAATGACTACAGTGATATCCCGACGCTGTTCAGCAACCTGGTCAGCAAAGTGCCGGACGCGCAGGTGCTGGCAGACCTCGACCACGTCGCCAGCTGGGCGGCGCGCAACGGCGGCGACCCGCACCGCTTAATGGTCACCGGTTTCTGCTGGGGTGGACGCATTAGCTGGCTGTATGCCGCGCATAACCCGCAGCTGAAAGCCGCCGTTGCCTGGTACGGCAAACTGGTGGGCGAAAAGACGCTGAACTCACCGAAGCATCCGGTTGATATCGCTACCGATCTCAATGCCCCGGTGTTAGGGCTGTATGGCGGCCAGGATACCGGCATTCCGCTTGATACCGTCGAGACGATGCGCCACGCGCTGCGGGCGGCGAACGCGAAGGCCGAAATCGTGGTGTATCCCGATGCCGGACACGCGTTTAATGCCGATTATCGTCCGAGCTATCACGCGGAATCCGCTAAAGATGGCTGGCAGAGAATGCTGGCATGGTTTAGCCAGTACGGCGGGAAGAAAGCATAAAAAAAAGCCCGGGGGGCGGCTGCGCCTTACCGGGCCTGCGCGTCATCAAGCCTGACGTAAGTTCTGCGCCGCCTTCACCATGTTGGCGAGCGCCGCACGCGTCTCCGGCCAGCCGCGGGTTTTCAGGCCGCAGTCCGGGTTTACCCACAGGCGTTCCGCCGGGATGCGCTGAGCGGCTTTTCTCAGCAGCGCCTCAATCCACTCCACGCTCGGCACGTTCGGGGAGTGAATGTCATACACGCCCGGCCCAATTTCGTTCGGGTAGTCGAACTCTTCAAACGACTCCAGCAGCTCCATGTCTGAACGCGAGGTCTCGATGGTGATCACGTCTGCATCCAGCGCGGCAATCGAATCCATGATGTCGTTAAATTCGCAGTAACACATATGGGTGTGGATCTGGGTGTCGTCCTTCGCCACTGCGGCGTTGATGCGGAATGCTTCCACGCCCCACTGCAGGTAAGCATCCCAGTCGCTGCGGCGCAGCGGCAAACCTTCGCGCAGCGCCGGTTCGTCAATCTGGATGATGCCAATCCCCGCCGCCTCCAGATCCGCCACTTCATCACGCAGCGCCAGCGCGATCTGTTTGGCGATGGTTTCACGGGTCACGTCTTCGCGCGGGAACGACCAACAGAGAATGGTCACCGGGCCGGTCAGCATGCCTTTTACCGGCTTGTCGGTCAGGGACTGGGCGTACTTCGCCCACTCCACCGTGATCGGTTCCGGGCGGCTGACGTCGCCAATGACCACCGGCGGCTTCACGCAGCGGGAGCCGTAGCTCTGCACCCAGCCATTCTGGGTAAAGACGAAGCCGTCCAGGTGCTCACCGAAATATTCCACCATGTCGTTACGCTCGGCTTCACCGTGCACCAGCACGTCCAGCCCGAGGCGTTCCTGCTCGATAATCGCCTGCTTAATGTGTTCCGCAATGCCGGTGCGGTAATGATTCGCGTCCAGATTGCCCTTTTTGAAGTCCAGACGCAGGCCGCGGATCTCGGTAGTTTGCGGGAATGAACCGATGGTCGTGGTCGGCCACGCGGGAAGATTGAAGCGGGCGCGCTGGGCTTCGGCACGTACCTCGTACGGGCTCTGACGCTGGCTGTCCCGGGCGGTGATGGCCGCCAGACGTTTTTCCACCGCCGGGTTGTGCACGCGAGCCGAGTGACGACGCGCCTGAATCGGTGCGCTCCAGTCGGTAATCGCCGCCGTATCGCCGCTGTTGAGCGCGTCGCGCAGCAGTGCCAGCTCTTCACATTTTTGCAGGGCGAAGGCAAACCAGCTCTTCACTTCAGGGTCGAGACGGGTCTCCACGCTCAGATCGATCGGACTGTGCAGCAGCGAGCAGGATGAAGCCACCCACAGCTCGCGTTTACCGACGATGTCTTTAATTTGGGCGTATTTCTCGCTCAGATCGGCGCGCCAGACGTTACGGCCGTTGACCAGACCGGCGGAGAGCAACCACTCCTCAGGCAGGCGCTCGTGCAGCTCTGCGACATCGTCCTTACCGTGAACCAGGTCAACGTGCAGGCCCTGAACCGGCAGCGCGGTGATAGTGTCGAGGTTTGGCGTCACGCCCTCGAAATAGGTGGTCAGCAGCAGCTTCACCTGGCCGGTGAGCGCGTCATACGCCGGTTTGAAGGCATCGAGCCACTCCTGCGGCAGCTCCAGCACCAGCGCGGGTTCGTCGATTTGCACCCACTGAATGCCGCGCTTGCCCAGCTCAATCAGCACCTGCTTATATACCGGCAGAATATCGTTCAGCAGGCTGAGGCGGTCAAATTGTTCGCCCTTCACTTTACCCAGCCACAGGTAGGTTACCGGCCCCAGCAATACGGGCTTCACCTGGTGGCCCAGCGCCAGCGCTTCATCCACTTCGTCCAGAAGCTGCGTCCAGGTCAGCGTAAACTGCTGACCTTTGACGAACTCCGGCACCATATAGTGATAGTTGGTGTTAAACCACTTGGTCATTTCCGCCGCTGCCGCTGGCTCACCCGTTGGCGCGCGGCCACGGCCGATGCGGAACAGGGTGTCGATATCCACCGATCCATCTTTGTTCTGATGGCGAGCCGGCACGTTGCCCAGCAGCAGGCTGGTCGTCAGAACATGGTCGTACCAGGCGAAATCGCCCACCGGCAGCAGGTCAATACCCGCCTGTTTTTGCTGATCCCAGTGACGGGCGCGCAGCTCCCGCCCCACCGCCAGCAGTTCTTCACGGGAGGCGTTGCCCGCCCAGTAGCTTTCTTGCGCTTTTTTCAGCTCGCGACGCAGGCCAACGCGAGGAAAACCGAGAGTGTGAGTGCGGATTGTCATGGTATGCCCCTTGTGAAATTTGTTATTTAGACGTCCAGATGTTTACACATCTATAATTGGCAGGTACTGTATATTCCTCAAGCGCAAAATGTTCATGGCGGAGTGAAGGACTTTCATGATCGAGATTAAACACCTGAAAACGCTACAAGCGTTGCGGAACTGCGGTTCGCTCGCGGCGGCGGCGGCCACGCTGCACCAGACCCAGTCCGCCCTTTCTCACCAGTTCAGCGATCTGGAACAACGCCTCGGATTTCGTCTTTTTGTGCGTAAGAGCCAGCCTTTGCGCTTTACGCCGCAGGGTGAAATTCTTCTTCAACTGGCGAATCAGGTACTGCCGCAGATCGCCAGCGCGCTGCAGGCGTGTAACGAGCCGCAGCAGACCAAACTGCGGATCGCCATTGAGTGCCACAGCTGTATTCAGTGGCTGACCCCCGCGCTTGAGAACTTTCGCCAGAAGTGGCCGCAGGTGGAGATGGACTTTAAATCCGGCGTGACGTTCGACCCGCAGCCCTCGCTCCAGCAGGGCGAGCTGGATCTGGTGATGACGTCCGACATCCTGCCGCGCAGCGGCCTGCACTATTCGCCGATGTTCGATTTTGAGGTGCGTCTGGTGCTGGCGCCGGACCATCCGCTGGCGGCCAAAACGCGCATTACGCCGGAAGATCTGGCGACAGAAACGCTGCTGATTTACCCGGTTCAGCGCAGCCGCCTGGATATCTGGCGTCATTTCCTGCAGCCGGCAGGCATCAGCCCGCAACTGAAAAGCGTGGATAACACCCTGCTGCTGATCCAGATGGTGGCGGCCAGCATGGGTATCGCGGCGCTGCCACACTGGGTGGTGGAGAGCTTTGAACGCCAGGGTCTGGTGGTCACCAAAACCCTGGGGGAAGGACTGTGGAGCCGGTTGTACGCCGCCGTGCGCGATGGCGAGCAGCGTCAGCCGGTTACGGAGGCGTTTATTCGCTCAGCGCGGAACCACGCGTGCGACCATCTTCCGTTTGTGCGGAGCGCGGAGCGACCCAGCGGCGATGGACCCACAGTGAAGCCAGGATCACCGCCCCCCCAATAAGGAAGCTCGGCCAGTGCGGCTGTTCCTGCCAGATGGCAAGGTTCACCAGCAGCCCCGCCGGGACGTGCACGTTGTTCATGATCCCCAGCGTACCGGCGTCTACCTGCGTAGCGCCGTAGTTCCACATAAAGTACCCCAGCCCCGACGCCACCACGCCCAGCCAGACCAGAACGCTCCACTGCACGGTGGTGGTCGGCAGCTTTTGCGGGTTGCCGAGCATAAACCACGCCGCCACCGCGACGATCGCCGCGCCCATATAGAACCACGCAAACGCGTTGTGCTGCGGCATCGGGCGGGTTTCCATCAGGCGCTTATAGCCCACCATACCAATGGCAAAGCTGATGTTGGCAAGCTGGACGAACATCAGCCCTGTCCAGAAGTGATCGCTCACTTTGTCGTAGCGAATGATCGCCGCGCCAATAACCGCCAGCGCGGCGCTTAGCAGATATCCCCAGCGCAGGCGGCGCCTGCTGAGCAGATCGTAAATCAGCGTGATATAGAGCGGCGTCAGCACGGTAAAAAGCAGGAATTCGGAGACGGACAGGTAGACGTAAGCCCGGAAGCTGAACAGATACATGATGCCAAGCTGCATCGCCCCCACCAGCATGTACAGCAGAATGGTTTTCAGCGATTGCCCGCGCGTGCGCAGGAACGGCAGAAACACCAACGCCGCCAGCCCCACGCGCATCAGCACCGAGAAGTAACTGTCGACCGAACCGGCAAGGTATTCGCCAATCAGGCTAAAGGAGAAGGCCCACAGGATAGTGGTGATAATGAGTAGCGCCACAATGCTTGTCTCTCAGAAAGAAGGACAGGCATTGTAGCGAACTCTTTAGTTGACAACTGAACAATAAACAACCAAATGAAGATTATTCAAGGAACAGTTTGCGCAGGTATTTCGGTACCGCGTTGTCTGCGTTGGTGCCGATGACTTCCAGCTCCGGATGTAGATCCTTCAGGCGCTGGTGCGCGTTTTCCATGATGCAGCCTTTGCCCGCCATAGAGAGCATCTCGGCGTCGTTCATGCCGTCGCCAAAGGCGATACAGTCTTTAAGCGCGAAGCCCAGACGCTTCGCAACCGCTTCGAGCGCGTGACCTTTAGAAACGCCGCCCGCCATCACTTCCAGACAGGTCAGGGTGGAGAAGCTCACGTTGACGCGATCGCCCCAGCGGGCGTTGATCGCCTGCTCAAGCGGCAGCAGCTCTTCGTGGCTGTCGCAGGTGAAGAACACCTTGCTGATCCCCTCTGGATCCAGCAGGCCCGGCTCATACAGGGAGTAGTTGAATACCGCTTCCTTGAAGAAACGCATTTCATCCGGGCGGTGGCGGTTCATGAACCATTCGTCGTCACGGTATACGTTGGTGACGATAGCCGGATTGTTATGCACCACGCCGAAGAGATCGGCAGCAATATCGCGATCCAGGTTATGGGTGAAGATCAGGTTGCCGTCGGTATCATGCACGCGCGCACCGTTGGAGGTGATCATGTACGACTTGATCTCCAGATTATCGCGGATCTGCCCCACGTCCACGTGGTGGCGGCCGGTAGCGAACACAAAGTTCACGCCACGGGCGGTCAGAAGCTTTAAGGTCTCTTTCGCATAAGGCGACAGGGTGTGGTCGGGGGAAAGCAGCGTGCCATCTAAATCAGATGCAACAACCTGGTACATAGGAAAATTTAACCTCAATAGAAAATCAGTTATGCCGGTCGAAAAACTCGACGATGGCGTTAAGCGCGACTGAGCGCATAGCGTCCTTTTCAAAAAGGATCTCATGGTACGCGCCGTTGATGACCAGCGGTTTACCCCCTTCACAAGGGTGACCGGCGGCAGCGCGCAGTTCACAATAGCGGTCATGCATGCGGTTATCCACCACACGCTCTTCTTCCGCCTGAATCAGAAGCGTCGGCGTGTCATCATCGCCTACGCCTGCCAGCACCTGCTCACCGGCCAGAATACCCTCACGCACCCAGTGCCAGGTCGGGCCGCCGACGCGCAAGCGCGGTTCATCGGCATAAAAGCGCAGGTTGCGGCGATAGCGCTGCCGACTGTGGGTTAAGACGTTGATGGCGAACGGCAATGCGCGCCAGCGTCCGGTTCCGATGGCATAGCCTTCACGAATGCGCTGATGGCCCTCAGCCCAGTCGAGAAGATGGCGCACCATCCAGTCGGGAAAACGAATGACAATACCGTACATCGGCGCGGTGAGCGCAATGGCGTCGCACTGGTGCTCATACCGCTGCAAAAACAGCGTCGAAATGGCGCCGCCCATGGAGTGCGCAAGGATGTACCGCTTGCGCCAGGGGCCGGGCTGAACTTCCTGCTGCCAGAACGCGGCAAAATCGTCGACATAATCGCTGAAGTGATCCACATGCCCGCGGTGCGTATCCGGCAGCATGCGCCCGGACAGCCCCTGCCCACGGTGGTCGATGATCAGCACGTCAAACCCCATGTTGACCAGGTCGTAGGCCAGTTCGGCATATTTAACGTAGCTTTCGATACGCCCTGGGCAGACCACGATCACCCGGTCATTTTTTTCATTGCGGAAGCGAACGAAGCGCACCGGGATGCCACCGACGCCCGTAAACTCGTCTTCCTCACGCTGCCGCCAGAAATCGGTCAGCGGCCCCATTGAGAAAGCAGCAAACGCGTTTTCTCGTGTTTCCCAGTCCTTTTTCTGCTGAAACATTGGGTTTCCACTCACGTAATCCAGGGAATATCGTTTTTTTTCGTCACTGGTCACAAAATGACTCAACAATAGCGTATTGTGGCATAAAAATAGACGGTTCGGGAGCTTCAAATGACCTTCGAGTGGTGGTTCGCCTACCTGCTGACATCAATCATCCTTAGCCTTTCACCCGGCTCTGGCGCCATTAACACTATGACCACTTCCATCAACCACGGCTATCGCGGTGCGGCGGCGTCCATTGCCGGTTTACAGACCGGGCTCGGCATTCATATTGTGCTGGTGGGGATTGGTCTGGGGACGCTGTTCTCTCGTTCGGTGCTGGCGTTTGAAGTGCTGAAGTGGGCCGGTGCGGCGTATCTGATTTGGCTCGGTATCCAGCAGTGGCGCGCGGCAGGCTCGATTGACCTGAATACGCTCTCCAGGACGCAAACGCGCGGCCATCTGTTTAAGCGCGCGGTGTTCGTGAACCTGACGAACCCGAAAAGCATTGTGTTCCTCGCCGCGCTGTTCCCGCAATTTATCGTGCCACATCAGCCCCAGGTGATGCAGTACGTGGTGCTGGGAGCGACCACCATCATCGTCGATATCATCGTGATGATTGGTTACGCGACGCTGGCGCAGCGGATAGCGGCGTGGATTAAAGGGCCTAAGCAGATGAAGGCCCTGAATAAAGTCTTTGGTTCGCTGTTTATGCTGGTTGGCGCGCTGCTTGCGTCAGCGCGTCATGCTTAGCGAGAAATGATGAGATGAATCCCGAAGCCGGCGAACAGCGCGCCGGCAAAGCCGTCGATCCACTTCGCGATGCGCTGATAGCCGCGGCGCATCGCCGGTAAGGCGAACAGGCTGGCAACAATAGTGAACCAGGCGAACGTCTCAACAACGATCAGCAGGAAGATCCCCCAGCGCGCGCCTGCGCCGACGCTGTCACCCACAAACAGCGAGAACACGGATCCGAAATAGATAATCGCTTTCGGGTTTGCCAGGTTAGTCAGGAGCCCTTTTACAAAGCTGCGGCCGCCCGTTGCCAGCTCTACCTTTGGCTCTTCCGGTTTTTTCTCTTCTTTCTTCAGCGCCCCGCGCAGCATCTGGTAGCCCATCCAGCACAGGTACAGCCCGCCGCCAACCATAATGATGTTATGCAGCCACGCCATCTTCGCCAGGATCAGGTTCAGACCGAGCAGCGCGACCGCCGCCCAGACCATAACGCCCATGGTAATACCGAGCACGCCCATCATCGCTTCTTTGCGGGAGCGGCTGACGGCAGTTTGCGACACGAAGAAAAAGTCTGGTCCAGGGCTCATCAGCGCAACGATGTGCACTAACGCCACGGTGAGAAATAGCATTAACATAATTAGCTCGCGGGGAAATAATTCAGTGAGTCATCATCCTGGCACTTTTTCGCCCGTCTGACTACTCCTCATCATCACCATCGGCGTGAGAGCGGATAAGCGCCATAAACTCTTTACCAAAGCGCTCCAGCTTGCGCGTGCCGACGCCGTTGACGCTGAGCATCTCGCTGGCGCTGAGCGGCATCTGTTCCGCCATCTCAATCAGCGTCGCGTCGTTGAACACCACGTATGGCGGGATGTTCTCTTCGTCAGCGATAGCTTTACGCAGCTTGCGAAGCTTGGCAAACAGCTTGCGGTCATAGTTACCGCCGTAGGATTTCTGCATCACGCGCGGCTTGAGGGCAACCACGCGCGGCACGGCGAGCTTGAGCTCAACATCACCGCGCAGCACCGGACGCGCTGCTTCGGTCAGCTGTAGCGCGGAGTGCTGGGCAATGTTCTGTGTGGCAAAGCCGAGGTGGATCAGCTGACGAATAATGCTGACCCAGTGCTCGTGGCTCTGGTCTTTACCGATGCCGTAAACCGGCAGCTTGTCGTGGCCCATGTCGCGGATACGCTGGTTATTGGCACCGCGCAGTACTTCCACCACGTAGCCCATCCCGAAGCGTTGATTCACGCGGTAAATGGTCGAGAGCGCTTTGCGCGCGTCCATCAGGCCATCGTACTGCTTTGGCGGATCCAGGCAGATATCGCAGTTGCCGCACGGCTCCTGTCGCCCTTCACCAAAGTAGTTGAGCAGCACCAGACGGCGGCAGGTTTGCGCTTCGGCAAACGCGCCCATCGCGTTGAGCTTGTGGCGCTCAATATCCTGCAGCTGTCCCTGCGGCTTCTCTTCCAGACAGCGGCGCAGCCACGCCATATCGGCCGGATCGTAAAACAGCATCGCTTCCGCAAGCAGGCCGTCACGCCCGGCGCGGCCGGTCTCCTGATAGTAGGATTCGATATTGCGCGGAATGTCGAAATGCACCACAAAGCGCACGTTGGGCTTGTTGATCCCCATCCCGAACGCCACCGTTGCGACCACGATTTGCAGGTCGTCGCGCTGGAATTTCTCCTGCACGTCGGCGCGGATATGGTTTTCCAGCCCGGCGTGATATGCGGCGGCGCTAAAGCCACGGTTTTGCAGACGCGCGGCGGTGTCTTCCACCTTCGCACGGCTGTTGCAGTAGATGATACCGGACTTGCCACGCTGTTCCTGAACGTAGCGCAGGAGCTGGTCCAGCGGCTTGAATTTTTCCATCAGCATGTAGCGGATGTTCGGGCGGTCGAAGCTGCTGACCTGAATATACGGGTCGTTCAGCCCCAGCAGGCGAACGATATCCAGACGCGTGGTGTCGTCCGCCGTGGCGGTAAGCGCCATAAACGGCAGCTCGGGGAAGCGCTGACGCAGCTGGCCGAGGGCAGCGTATTCCGGACGGAAATCGTGTCCCCACTGGGAGATACAGTGCGCTTCATCCACCGCCAGCAGGACCGGGTTCCAGTGCGCGAGATGGTCGAGGAAGTTATCGAGCATCAGGCGCTCTGGCGCGATATACAGCAGGCGGATCTGCCCGGTGCGGCACCCGGCCATCACCTCTTGCTGCTGCTCGCGGGTTTGCGTCGAGTTCAGGCAGGCCGCCGCCACGCCGTTGGCGAGCAGCTGGTCAACCTGGTCTTTCATCAGGGAAATGAGAGGCGATACCACGACCGTCAGGCCGTTAAGCACCAGCGCGGGCACCTGATAACAGAGGGATTTACCGCCGCCGGTCGGCATCACCACCAGGCAATCGCGGCCTTCCAGCACCGCTTCAATGATGGTTTCCTGGCCGGGGCGGAACTGCTGGTAGCCAAAGGTTTCATGCAAAACCTGTTTAGCCAGCGACTCCTGATTCAATACTTCCGCCTGCGCCACGTTAACCCCATTTGCGAAAAATAAAACAGGCGCTATTTTCAGCGCCTGAGAGAGAAACTTCAACGTTTAACGCAAAAACATTCGAGCAGCCTAGAGAATATCGTTCAGCATTACGCCCACGCCAACGCGAGTCTGGTTGAAGTTGTAGTCGATCAGCGATTCGCCGTAGCCGCTATACACCTGGGTATAGAGACGCACGTGCTTCGTCACCGGGTAGCTCAGACCGAGCTCCGCACCGCCGTAGCCGGTGTTCCAGTTGTACTGCCCCTTCGCGCTCAGCACGGCTTCACCTAACTGGTAGCCAACTTTGAGCTGGTAGTAGCCCATATATTTGGTGATATCCGGGTTGTCATCGGTGCTGCCGAGCACATACCACGGCTTCACTTCCACCATCCAGTTACCGTTCTGCGCCATCAGGCGCGTATAAGCGCGGTTCCAGCTACGGGAGGTTGGATCGGAACGTCCGTTAGAATCATGGTTAAAGCCCACTTCGACGTCGCGCAGCGTCCAGCCAGCAAATTCATAATCCGTTGCGAAGCCGAGGAAAAGCTGCGGCTCATAGTTGGTTTCACGGAACGGTGAAGATTCGCCGCTGTTGGAGAGCTGCCACCAGGATTTCTGCGTATAAGACGCGCCGAGCACCGAGTTTGGCCCCAGAATACCGCGCCAGAACGGGAACGCGAGGCTAAGCTGGAACTTCACCTCATCCTTACGCGCATTATCAGACCAGTTATAGGAGCTTATAGCTTCTTTGTTGAGATCGCTGGTTTGGGTATAAATCACGTAGTTCGTGTCATACGGGTAGAGCGTGAACGGATTGTCATGCTCCTGCAGCATATTGGCGATAATGCTGCCCTTAACGGCAGGTTTATCATGGACTTCTTTAATCGTCGCTTCCTGCGCATATGCTGTGAGGGGCAGCGCAACCGCCGCCAGTAACCAGGCCAGATACGTCCGCATCGGTGGTGTTCTCCTGCAAAGAGTAAAATTACCTGAATAGTTATGAGGCGAACATTCTACAGACTTCTGCGATAACTGCTGCATCCTCGTTTCTGAAAGTGGAATTCCTTATTGCTGAAGCATAAAATCAACATTTCATTAACAATAAGGATGTAATGCCTCATGTCAGCCATGCTTACCGCCGAAGAAGTGTTAAAACTCGTGGGCGAGATTTTTGTTTACCATATGCCGTTTAACCGTGCACTGGGTCTTGAGCTGGAGCGTTACGAGAAAGAGTTTGCCCAGCTGAGCTTCAACAACCAGCCGATGATGGTGGGTAACTGGGCGCAAAGTATTCTGCACGGCGGGGTGATTGCCTCCGCGCTGGACGTGGCGGCAGGTCTTGTCTGCGTGGGCAGTACGCTGACGCGCCATGACACCATCAACGAAGATGAACTCCGCCAGCGTCTGGCGCGCATGGGCACCATTGATTTACGCGTCGACTATCTTCGCCCGGGGCGCGGAAACCGCTTTACCTGCACCAGCAGCCTGCTTCGTGCCGGGAACAAAGTTGCCGTTGCCCGCGTTGAGCTGCATAACGAGGAGCAGGTTTATATCGCCAGCGCAACCGCCACTTATATGGTGGGTTGAGGCGGCAAATTCGGGTAAAATTGATTCACTTTTTTGTCACGGATTTTCCCGATGGATGCTAAACAGACGCGGCAGGGCGTTTTACTCGCCCTTGCCGCTTATTTTATTTGGGGTATCGCCCCGGCGTACTTCAAATTTATCGCCTATGTTCCGGCCGACGAGATCCTCACTCACCGCGTCATCTGGTCGTTTTTCTTCATGATCGCGCTGATGAGCATCAGCCGTCAGTGGTCCGGCGTTAAAACGCTGCTGCAAACCCCTAAAAAGGTCTTCCTGCTGGCGCTTTCTGCGGTGCTGATCGGCGGCAACTGGCTGCTGTTTATCTGGGCGGTAAATAACCACCACATGCTCGAAGCGAGCCTGGGGTACTTCATTAACCCGCTGGTGAATATCGTGCTGGGGATGATTTTCCTCGGCGAACGCTTCCGCCGGATGCAGTGGGTGGCGGTGATTCTGGCCTTCTGCGGCGTGCTGGTGCAGCTGTGGACGTTTGGCTCGCTGCCGGTTATCGCCCTCGGTCTGGCGTTCAGCTTTGCTTTTTACGGCCTGGTACGTAAGAAAATCGCGGTGGAAGCGCAAACCGGGATGCTGTTTGAAACCCTGTGGCTGCTGCCGGTGGCGGCGATCTATCTGTTCGGTATCGCCGACAGCGCCACCAGCCATATGGGCAGCAACCCGTGGTCGCTGAACCTGATGCTGATGGCGGCGGGCGTAGTGACCACCATTCCGCTGCTGTGCTTCACCGGTGCGGCAACGCGCCTGCGCCTCTCCACGCTGGGCTTCTTCCAGTACATTGGCCCGACGCTGATGTTCCTGCTGGCGGTGGTGTTTTACGGCGAAGTGCCGGGTGCGGATAAGATGGTGACCTTTGCCTTTATCTGGGTGGCGCTGGCGATTTTCGTCGCCGATGCGATTTATACCCAGCGCAGAACCCGCAGAGGAATGTAGGTGTTTTGTAGGGCGGGTAAGCGCAGCGCCACCCGCCAGATTTTACAGCCAGTTCCGACGCTTAAAGTACAGATACGGTGCCAGCCCGGCGAGGATCATAAAGATAATCGCCCCCGGGTAGCCAAAGCTCCACTTCAGCTCCGGCATAAACTCGAAGTTCATCCCGTAGCTGGACGCCACCAGCGTCGGCGGCAGGAACACCACGGACACTACCGAGAAGATCTTGATGATGCGGTTCTGCTCGATGTTGATAAAGCCCATCGCCGCCTGCATCAGGAAGTTCACCTTCTGGAACAGAGATTCGTTGTGCGGCAGCAGAGATTCGATATCGCGTAAGATCTCACGCGCCTGCTCCAGCTGACCGCCCGGCAGACGCGCCTTGCGCACCAGGAAGTTCAGCGCGCGCTGGGTATCCATCAGACACAAACGCACCTTCCAGCCGATATCTTCCAGCTCTGCCAGCGTCGAAAGCGCTTCGTCGTACTCATCCCCCTGATGGCCTTCCATGATCACGCGGCTCAGCTTTTCCAGATCGCTGTAGATGTTTTCAATTTCGTCCGCCAGCTGTTCAATTTTAGTTTCGAACAGATCGAGCAGCAGCTCGTAAGCGTTGCCGTCCACCATCGCCTGGCTGCGGGCGCGCATGCGGTAGAGACGGAATGCCGGCAGTTCGCGTTCACGCAGAGTAAACAGACGACCGTCGCGAATGGTAAACGCCACGGTGGAGTTGCCCGCGTGATCTTCCGCATCTTCAAAGAAGAAGAAGGAGTGAATATGCAGACCGTCCTCGTCTTCAAAAAAACGCGCGGAGGCTTCGATGTCTTCCAGTTCCGGGCGGGTTGCCAGGCTTTGCCCCAGCTCAGATTGTACGCGAAGGCGTTCATCGTCGTCCGGCTCGACCAGATCCACCCATACGGCATCAATGAGGGGCTGTGACTCTTCGGCTTCAAGCCGAGTCAGTCGGTTATTTTCGAGTTGAAATGCGCTCAACATGACCGGGACTCCCAATGCAAAAAATATCGGACAGTTCGGTGGGCACACAGAAACAAATTGGGTTTCAGACCATTAAACAGCCTGACTCAGCGCGACGGGAATAATGCAGTCGCTGACAACCACTAAGGCCATCAGCATGAGGAGATAGCCTTAGGAGTTGTTCCTGGATGACAGGGAATTGAGCCAGTATCTACTGGGTGTGTCCAAGGCGAATGTCCTCTTAGCGTAATCGTGCGCGCATGTTACGCCAGCAATAACTGTGGCGTCAACACGCAACGGAACGCTGAAGGGCATTAATTGACCTTCACTGTATAAGGCTAGCAGATTATTGCAAAATAATGATATTTTTCTGAATGTTAGACTGTTTCCAGCTTCGCGTAGGCCGCCACCAGCCATTTGATCCCCTGCCCCTGGAACGCCACCTGCAGGCGGCTGTGCTCGCCGCTGCCTTCCAGATTCACAATGGTACCTTCGCCAAACTTCGAATGGCGCACGCGCTGGCCCAGCTTGTATCCGGTGTCGGTTTCAGAGATCGGCGAGCCCATGCGCGGATGGCTAACCGGACGGCTGATGCTCGCCCGCAGACGCACCTCTTCCACGCACTCTTCCGGCAGTTCGCCGATGAAGCGCGACGGACGGTGATAGACCTCTTTACCGTACAGACGGCGGGTTTCGGCGTAGGTTAGCGTCAGCTTCTGCATCGCGCGCGTCACGCCCACGTAGGCCAGACGACGCTCCTCTTCCAGACGGCCGCCCTCATCCAGCGACATCTGGCTCGGGAACATCCCCTCTTCCATGCCCACGATGAATACCTGCGGGAACTCCAGACCTTTGGCGGAGTGCAGGGTCATCAGTTGAACCGCGTCCTGCCAGGTGTCCGCCTGCCCTTCACCCGCCTCCAGCGCGGCGTGGGAGAGGAATGCCTGCAGCGGCATCAGGTCTTCGTCTTCTTCGTTGTAGCTGAACTGGCGCGTTGCCGTGACCAGTTCCTCTAAGTTCTCAATACGGGTCTGCCCCTTTTCGCCTTTTTCCTGCTCGTACATGGTACGCAGCCCGGAGTCTTTAATCACCCGGTCGGTCTGCACGTGCAGCGGCATGTCGGCGGTTTCCTGCGCCAGGGCATCAATTAATTCCAGGAAGCGCTGGAGAGCGCTGGCGGCGCGTCCGGCGAGGGCTTTTTCCTGCAGCAGCTCGCGGCACGCCTGCCACAGCGTCAGCTGGCGATCGCGCGAGGCCTGGCGCACCACGTCCAGCGTACGGTCGCCAATCCCGCGGGTCGGCGTGTTCACCACGCGCTCAAACGCCGCGTCGTCGTTGCGGTTGGCGATCAGGCGCAGATACGAAAGCGCATCTTTGATTTCCTGACGTTCGAAGAAGCGCATGCCGCCGTAAATGCGGTACGGCATGCTCACCTGCAGCAGCGCCTCTTCCAGCACGCGCGACTGGGCGTTGCTGCGATAGAGAATGGCGCACTGCTCCAGCGCGCCGCCGTTGTCCTGCCAGGTTTTGATGCGGTTCACCACGAAGCGCGCTTCGTCGAGCTCGTTGAAGGCGCAGTAAATCGAGATCGGTTCGCCGTCGACGCCGTCGGTCCACAGCTTTTTGCCCAGACGCCCGTTGTTGTTCTCAATCAGGGCGTTGGCCGCGCTCAGGATGTTGCTGGTTGAGCGATAGTTCTGCTCCAGACGGATGGTTTCCGCGCCGGGAAAATCGTTGAGGAAGCGCTGGATGTTCTCCACCTGCGCGCCGCGCCAGCCGTAGATCGACTGGTCGTCATCGCCCACGATCATCACCTTGCCGGTATCTCCGGCCAGCAGGCGGATCCACGCGTACTGGATGTTGTTGGTATCCTGGAATTCGTCAACCAGGATGTTGGTGAAGCGTTCGCGGTAGTGCTGCAGGATATGCGGTTTGTTGAGCCACAGCTCGTGGGCGCGCAGCAGCAGCTCGGCGAAATCCACCAGGCCGGCGCGGTCGCACGCTTCCTGATAGGCCTTATAGACGTTCTGCCAGGTCTGCTCGACCGGGTTACCGAAGCTCTGGATATGGTGCGGACGCAGCCCTTCATCTTTCTGACCGTTGATGTACCACATCGCCTGACGCGGTGGCCACTGCTTCTCGTCGAGGTTCATCGCCTTGATCAGGCGCTTCAGCAGACGGAGCTGATCTTCGCTGTCGAGGATCTGGAAATCCTGCGGCAGGTTAGCGTCCATATGGTGCGCGCGCAGCAGACGGTGCGCCAGGCCGTGGAAGGTGCCAACCCACATGCCGCCCTGGCTGGTGCCCATCAGCTGGGCGATACGGTGACGCATCTCCGCCGCCGCCTTGTTGGTAAACGTCACGGCCATAATCGAGTACGGTGAGCAGTTTTCCACGCTCTGCAGCCAGGCGATACGGTGAACCAGCACGCGTGTCTTACCACTCCCCGCCCCAGCCAGAACCAGCAGGTTGGTGCGCGAGGCGGCAACCGCGTCACGCTGTTTGTCATTAAGGCTGTCGAGCAGGTAAGAAACGTCCATTGGCACCGTCACGTCATGTCGGGCAGGCAAATGTTTCCACTCGCCAAAACCCTGTTAATTTATACAGAACAATTGATGATTATATCAGCGTCGTGAGGGATGCCAACCGCGAAATTTCCACGTGCGGCAGAAGACGGCTGTCTGTTGCGGTCATCAGCTCCGCATTTTCTGGCTTGATCCAGCAGGCCTGCATGCCACAGCGGATGGCACCCGCCACGTCGGTGGTCAGGTCATCGCCCACGTGCAGGATCTCACCCAGCGGCAGGTTAAGCTTCTCCGCTGCCAGATGGTACATGTCGCTGAACGGCTTCGCGCGCCCGTGCGGACCCGCGCGCAGCACGAATTCAAAATAATCGCTGAGGCCAAACAGCTCCGGCTGGGCATTGCCGTTGGTGATGGCCACCAGCGGCCACTTTTCGGCAAGCTTCGCCAGCGTGTCGTGGGTTTCCTGCGGCACGTCGATGCGGCTACGCCATTTGGCGAAGTTTTCCATTGCCGCTTCGGCACCGACGGCGGCATCCTGTGCGCTCAGACCCGCGTTCAGCATCGCCTGCTCAACCGCGCGACGACGCCATTCGGTCACGTCGTGGTAAATGTCCGGCTCGGTCTCTCGCAGGGACTGGCGCAGCTTCTGGAAGTCCTTGTTCTGCATCGCCTTCAGCGCGGGATGGTAGTTCTGCACAAACGCCAGCGACTCCTGCTCGGTACGCAGGATCACCTCGCGGTTGTCATAAAGGGTGTCATCAAGGTCAAACGTCAGGGCTGAGATCTGACCGAGTGGGCGGTAAAAACGCATTATTTCCCCCGTTTGGCGCGTGGATGCGCCGCGTCATACACCGAGGCAAGGTGTTGGAAGTCTAAGTGGGTATAGATTTGAGTGGTCGACAGATTCGCGTGGCCAAGCAGTTCCTGTACGCCGCGCAGATCGCCGCTCGATTCCAGCATGTGTGTCGCAAAGGAGTGGCGCAGCTTGTGGGGATGCACGTGGCTGTTCAGCCCCTGCTTGATGCCCCACTCCGCAAAGCGCTTCTGCACGTTACGCGCGGAGATCCGCTTGCCGAGCTTTGATAAAAACAGCGCATCCTCTTCCGCGCCAAACAGGCCGCGCAGATCCAGCCAGTGTTCAATCCAGGAGACGGCGTTGCGGCCAATCGGCAGGCGGCGCTCTTTGCTGCCCTTACCCATCACCCACACTTCGCCGGATTCCAGATCGAGATGCTTTAAGTCGAGGTTCACCAGTTCGGAGAGACGCAGGCCCGCGCCGTACATTACCTCCAGCATCGCGCGGTCGCGCACGGCCAGCGGATCGTTTAGATCGATATCCAGCAGGCGGTTTACGTCGTCGACGTCGATATTTTTCGGCAGATGGCGCGGGGCTTTTGGCGTGGCGATCCCTTTTGCCGGGTTAGCTTTCAGGCCGCCCTGGCTGACCAGCCAGTCGAAGAAGCTGCGCAGGGCAGAGAGCCGGAGCGCAAGGCTCGCCGGGCTAAGATTTTTTTTACGGCTACGCACGACGAACCCGCGTACCGTGGCGGCGTCACATTGTTGCCAGCTTTTCAGGCCGATTTCTTCGGCAATCTGCATGATGGCATCAAGCTGACGCTGATAGTTAAGCAGCGTAATGGGGCTGAGCTGACGTTCCACGCCGAGATAGCGCAGAAACCGCGAGACGTCAGTGGCGAGCAGTCCGTCCGTCATACGCGTTCAATCCAGCGCTCCAGCAGCTCGGGCAGCATCAGGGCGATCTCCTGCAGCAGGTGCGTGGCTTGCCCCTGCTCATAGTGGTGCGCGTCGCGGCTGGTAAATAATATTACCCCCAGGTCGCCATCGCGCCCCATCAGCGACATCGCCACCGAGCCAATCGCTTTGGCTTCCGGCAGCACCACCAGCAGTTCGGGTCCGTTCAGCGGCCCCAAATAGTGATGCTCATGGCCCAGGCGCTGAATGCGTAGCGGCTCAAACGCCTGACGGCTGAGCGCCAGATGGGTGAACCCCGACGGTGCGCCAATGCGCCAGCGGTCAGGGAACAGACGAATCGTTGCGCCCGCCAGCCCCAGCTCGCGCGCCCAGCGGTGGAAGCGGCTGAGAAACTCTTCAAGGCTGTGCGCCGAAGCCAGACGCGCCTGCAGATGCAGCAGACGATAGAACAGGCTTTCGTTGGTGCTGGCCTGCTCCATCAGCAGCGTCATGTTCTCTTCAAGCTGGCTGATGTGGTTACGCGCGCGCGCCATGTGCCATTCGACCAGCGACACGGTCCCGCGAACCGGATGCGGCACGCGCATTCGTTCGACGACGCGTGCATTGCGAATAAAAAACTCAGGATTGTTCAGCAGATAATCAACAACAGCGCTGTCGTCCAGTTCCGTCACTGTTTCCTGCAGTTCTTCCCCTGGTTGTTTCATAGATGGATAAACCCGTCATAAACATGTGTCGCCGGGCCAGTCATGTACAGTGGATGACCCGCTCCTTTCCAGGCGATATCAAGACGACCGCCCGGTAATTCCACGCGAACCTCTTCTGCCAGTAACCCCTGGGAGATACCGACGGCCACCGCCGCACAGGCGCCGCTTCCGCAAGCCTGGGTTTCGCCCGCGCCGCGCTCGTAAACCCGCAGACGGATGTGTTCACGCTTCATCACCTGCATAAAGCCGATGTTCGCCCGCTCCGGGAACCGCTCGTGGCTCTCCAGCACCGGACCGAGCGTTTCGACCGCCGCGGTTTCCACGTCATCCACCTGAATCACGCAGTGCGGGTTACCCATCGAGACAACGCCGCACAATACTGTCTGCTCGGCCGCCCGCATAATATAGGTCTTTTCCGCTTTGTTTGCGCGAAACGGCACGGCGGAAGGCTCGAAGTTAGGCTCGCCCATATTGACGCGCACCAGCTCATCGTCGGTAACGCTGAGCACCATACGACCGTTGGCGGTACTGACGCGGATATCGCGCTTATTGGTGAGCCCTTTCAGGCGGACAAAGCGGGCGAAACAGCGCGCGCCATTGCCGCACTGGTTAACCTCACTGCCGTCAGCGTTGAAAATACGGTAGTGGAAATCGAGGTCAGGATCGTAGGGCGGCTCAACCACCAGCAGCTGATCGAACCCCACGCCCACGTGCCGATCCGCCAGGCGGCGGATCAGTTCCGGGGAGAAAAACACATTCTGCGTTACCGCGTCGACGACCATAAAATCGTTGCCAAGGCCATGCATTTTAGAGAACTGCATCATTTGCTCCATTGCGCGGGGACAGAACGTTGTCGTCAGAGGTTAACCTGAGTCGGACCGTCGTTATCGCCACGATCGTTAGTCTTTGGCGTGGAAGACTCGATGCCGCTGTTAACCGGTTTTGTCGGCGGCGGCGCGGTTTTATCCGCAGGCGGGAAGTAGAGTGGTCCCTTCAGTCCGCAGCCGGTCAGGCTAAACAGCGTGATGAGAACGGCAAGCGTTCGGAAAGCGTTTTTCATTATAAAGTTGCCCGTAAGTTCAAATCTGTTTCTATCATCGCAGGAGAAGACACAAAAGCAAGAGTTTGCCGCTTTCCTGCAACGGGAATTATTTAGCGTTATACTGCCGCCATCACGAAAAACAGGAACAAAACCATGAACGACAGTGAATTCCATCGCCTTGCCGACACCCTGTGGATGACCATCGAAGAACGTATCGACGACTGGGACGGCGACAGCGATATCGATTGTGAAATCAACGGCGGCATTCTGACCCTGAGCTTCGAAAACGGCAGCAAAATTATTATTAACCGTCAGGAGCCGCTTCACCAGGTGTGGCTGGCGGCCAAACAGGGCGGTTATCACTTTGATTTGAAGGGTGACGAGTGGGTTTGCGATCGCAGCGGCGAAACGTTCTGGAATCTGCTGGAACAGGCGGCGACCGCGCAGGCGGGCGAGGAAGTGCGTTTCAGGTAGTTTTGTTGCCCGGTGGCGGCTGCGCCTTACCGGGCGAAAAGCCTCAGGAAAAATACTGCTGCAACAGCGGTGCAGTATCCTGATTCGCAGGCGCCGCAGGGGTAATCGCCTGGGTACGGAACGGGATCACCTGCGCTCGGCCATCCACGTTCACAATCTGGTAGAACTGCGGCAGATTGAAGTTGATAAAGCTGGAACCGTAGGTGAAACGGTCATGCGAGGAAGAGTAGAAGCGGCTGACGTCGCGCACCAGCTCCTCTTTGCTGCCTTCACAGTGGTGATACACCTCGGCGCGGTTGGTCTCATCCAGAATGTAGATGTTGAACCCGGCATCGTCGCCCGACTCTTCAAAGAAGAACTGAATAATCCCTTCACTGGCAAAGCCATCCACCACCTGCGGAAGCTTGACGTGGTTGGTTTCCACCTGAACCGACAGGCCGTGCAGCTTGTTGTGTGAAATCGCGCCGTAGAACTCGATAGCGTTTTCAAGCTTCTGTACCGACACGTTGAGACGCTCAAAGAACAGGCCCCACGTCTGCCCGGAAACGCGCAGCGCTTTGAAGCGTCCGGTCTCCTGACGGGTGCTGGAGAGACGCAGTTCGATGCATTCAGACACCAGCTGCTGCACGCGAGTACGAATCAACCCACGCAGATGCTGGCTGTAGCAGAACACTTCGACGCTGTCCGGCGGCGCGGCGTCCTGGTGCATCTTGCCGAGAATAGTTTTCAGCGCTTCAATCATCGCCTGCTCGCCGTTGAAGTGCAGGGTACGCACTTCGTTCCACGAGTTGCGGTACAGCAGGTCTACGCTACCCACCAGGCAGTTTTGCTGCTCGCCAAAGCTGAAGACGTCCAGCTTGCGGAAGTCAAAATGAACTACCTGATTGCGGAAGGCCGCCGTCGGGTCGTATTCCAGGTTGACGATAATCGCCAGATGGCGAATCTCACACGGGCTGTAGAGCGCTTTTGGCGTTGGGGCAGGCAGACGCAGCGGGAAGTGGTGCGAGACATCCGCCACCATCTCCTGCAGCTTGGCTAAATCGACAACCTCATTGCCTTTGATAAACAGGCGCGTGCGCGAGGTCAGCAGGCCGTTAAACCAGGCCCACGCCACCAGCTTGTTCAGATAGCGGTTATATTCCAGCGGCTGATGGCTGATAATCGAATCCATGCTTGGCGCACGGTTGTACAGATACCACCCGGTGCGGTTTGCGCGGCCCGGCGGCACATAGATAAAGGTCAGGTTTGGTTCAGACAGGTCAGGCGAAATCTGCGGGTTAACCAGGGTCACTTTGCCCGGCAGCGCTTCAAACGCGGCGTACAGCTTACGGGTTAACACCCCGATATCCTGCGGGCTGGCGGAAACGCTAAGGTTATTGCGGCGCGCAAAACGGATCAGGTTACGGTAGCTTTGCATCATCGCGTCGAGCAGTTCGTTGTGCGCTTCACGCACCTGATCGATTTTCCAGTTGGCCCGGTTGTCGAGCATGGACAGACGCGCTTCGTCCCATCCCCACTCTTTCACAAGCTGACTGACCACTTCACGACGCCAGCCCACGCAGGCGCGCTCACGGCTCAGCTTTTCACAGACCTTGAGATAGAAACATCGACGCACCAGGTCAAGACGCGTGGCGTCATCAATGGCTTTCAGGTATTCGGTAACGCGCTCCAGCATCATGCAGTAGGCGTCGAGCCCGTAGGAGACAATTTCGCCATCGTGCAGGCGCTGCTTGATATCTTTCGCCAGCAGGCGCGGCGTAGGGTATTCCCACGAGTAGGCTTCCAGCAGCAGGGTTTTCAGCACCGCTTTGTACGGTGAATCAATACTCTTATAGAGCTGCCAGAGGCTTGCGCCAAAGTACTCTTCGGCGGACAGGGAGCTGAGGCCGCCCAGATCCAGCCATTCGTTTGGCGTCAGTACGCCCTGCGCGTAAAGCGACATGACGTAGTCGTCGTAATGCTCTTCTTCTTCGCACGGGACCATATTCCACAGAATACGCTTCCCGGCCAGACGAACGGCAGTACGGTAAAATTCATCCAGCAACAGGATGTGCTGAGTCGAGCCGCAGTCCTCACCACCCAGACTGCCGCTTTCATTATGGCGGAAACGGTTTTCATCAATCAGGAAGAAGCTCACTTCCACGCCAAGCGAGGCCGCCCAGCTTTCCAGCAGGCTGCATTTACGCTGCAGCAGCTGGCGCTCTTCGTTATCGAGCCAGGATTGATGGCAGACCCAGATATCCAGGTCCGAAGAACAGCTCTGCCCTACCGATGAGGTGCTCCCCATCGAGTAAACGCCGGTAATCGGCAGTTCACCTTTCGGAGAAACCTGAGGCGGCATGCCGCGGTAGAGTTCCAGCTCGTTCAAATAATGCTGTTGGGTTTCATCAGGCGTGAAGAGGCAAATGCCCTGGGGAACGTTACCATCAAGGTAGCCAGGCATCAGCGGGTGGTGATAGTGCAATAATGTCGGCAGCAGACTGTATACCTGCTGGAAAGCAGGGCCCATGGCAGCAAGCGCGCGATCCACACGCAGTTGATTTATGGCATCCAGTCTCTGTTTCAGAGTCTCAATATAGAGGTACAAGACGTATCGCCTGATGTTTCCGGGTGTCGTAAGCTATTCAAAATACGAATAACAGCGAGCCCGCAGTATTTCAAAAAGATAACCGTTACCCTTTTTTCGCCCTTGTCATTATGGTGGTACCGACGAAAAAATGGTCTAAAACGTGATCAATTTAACACCTTGCCGGTTGACCGTAAAGAAAGATGCGCTACATACAAGTGTAGCACCGTTCTGTACGTGTAAATTCCTGAATACGGCTATGGCTGACGAATACGCCGCCTTGTCCCTCTCACGCTTCATCAACCGTAAAACTGCCATCCCAGAGTCAACAATGTTAGGATGGTTAGCGATTGATAATGACGGTAACAAGCATGTTAGACAATGTTTTGAGAATTGCCACACGCCAAAGCCCTCTCGCGCTCTGGCAGGCACATTATGTTAAGCAGCGCCTTGAAGCCTGCCACAGTGGATTGCGCGTCGAGCTGGTGCCGATGGTCACGCGCGGTGACGTGATTCTGGATACGCCGCTGGCGAAAGTGGGCGGCAAGGGCCTGTTTGTCAAAGAGCTGGAACTGGCATTGCTTGAGAACCGCGCCGATATCGCCGTACATTCGATGAAAGACGTGCCCGTCGAGTTCCCGGAAGGGCTGGGGCTGGTGACCATCTGCGAGCGCGAAGATCCGCGTGACGCGTTTGTCTCGAACCACTATGACTCGCTCGACGCGCTGCCGGCGGGTAGCGTGGTTGGCACGTCCAGTTTACGCCGTCAGTGTCAGCTGGCGGAGCGTCGTCCTGACCTTATCATCCGCTCGCTGCGCGGTAACGTTGGCACGCGTCTGGGCAAGCTGGATAACGGCGATTACGATGCCATTATTCTTGCCGTTGCCGGCCTGAAGCGCCTGGGGCTGGAGGAACGCATTCGCGTGGCGTTGCCGCCAGAGCTGTCGCTGCCGGCCGTCGGACAGGGCGCCGTCGGCATTGAGTGCCGTCTGGACGATGCGCGCACCCGCGAGCTGCTCGCTCCGCTGAACCATGACGAGACCGCAACCCGCGTAAAAGCCGAGCGGGCGATGAATACTCGCCTCGAAGGCGGGTGTCAGGTGCCGATTGGCAGCTATGCTGAATTAACAGACGGTGAACTGTGGCTGCGCGCGCTGGTGGGCGCGCCGGACGGTTCACAGATGGTGCGCGGCGAACGTCGCGGCAAGCCGCAGGATGCCGAAGCGCTTGGCGTGTCGCTGGCGGAAGAGCTGCTGAATAACGGCGCGCGTGAAATTCTGGCCGAGGTCTATAACGGAGAACCCCCTGCATGAGTATTCTTGTCACCCGCCCTTCTCCCGCAGGAGAGCAGTTAGTGAGCCGTCTGCGCGCACTGGGGCAGGTGGCCTGGAGTTTTCCGCTAATTGAATTCTCCCCCGGTCGGGAGCTCTCTGCGCTCGCCGACCAGATGAATACCCTGCAGGAAGGCGACCTGCTGTTTGCGCTATCGCAGCATGCCGTGGAATTTGCCCATGCGCAGCTGCAACAGGCGGGAACACGCTGGCCGACCGCTCCGCGCTATTTCGCTATCGGCAGAACCACCGCGCTGGCCTTACATACCGTGAGTGGAACAGACGTTCGCTACCCGTTGGATCGGGAAATCAGCGAAGTCTTGCTACAATTACCTGAATTACAAACTATTGCCGGAAAGCGCGCGCTCATTTTGCGCGGCAACGGTGGCCGCGAACTGCTGGGTGAAACGCTGCGGGAACGCGGGGCTGACGTCACGTTTGTTGAGTGCTACCAGCGCTGTGCGAAACACTACGACGGTGCTGAAGAGGCGATGCGCTGGCACGCGCGCGGTATTAATACGCTGGTGGTCACCAGCGGTGAAATGTTACAACAGCTTTGGTCGCTGATACCGCGTTGGTATCGCGAAAACTGGTTACTCCGCTGTCGGCTTCTGGTCGTCAGTGAGCGTCTGGCGAACCTCGCCCGGGAACTGGGCTGGCAGGATATTCGGATCGCTGATAACGCCGACAACGATGCGCTGCTGCGCGCATTACAATAACTCTCAAATGGGAAGCCATAATGACGGAACACGAAAAATCCTCCGCCGTGGTTGAAGAGACCAGGGAGACTGTGGAGACAACGCCACAGCCAGAGACGACTGAGAAAACCGCTGAGAAGAAAAACGGCAGCAATAAAACCAGCCTCGCGCTGAGCGCGATTGCCATCGCCATTGCGCTGGCAGCAGGCGTCGGCCTGTATGGTCTGGTAAAGCAACAGAGTGCTAACCAGACGGCCACCAGCGATACGCTGGTCAATCAGCTTACCTCCCTGCAAAAAGCGCAGGAAACGCAGAAAACCGAGCTGGAAGCGGTGATTAAGCAGCAGGCCGCCGCGCTTGCCGAGGCGAACAGCAAACAGGAAGAGCTGACCAAACAGCTGGGCGAAGTACAGCAGAAAGTCGCCACCATCTCCGGCACCGATGCCAAAACCTGGCTGCTCTCGCAGGCCGATTTCCTCGTCAAACTCGCCGGGCGTAAGCTGTGGAGCGATCAGGACGTGACCACCGCCGCCGCGCTGCTGAAAAGCGCCGATGCGAGCCTGGCCGACATGAACGATCCGAGCCTCATTACCGCGCGCCGTGCGATTACCGAAGATATCGCCAGCCTCTCCGCCGTTTCACAGGTGGATTACGACGGCATTATCCTCAAGGTGAACCAGCTTTCGAATCAAATAGATAACCTGCAGCTGGCGGATAACAATGACGACGACTCCCCGATGGACTCTGACGGTACCGAGCTGTCCAGCTCCCTGAGCGAATGGCGCATAAACCTGCAGAAAAGCTGGCAGAACTTTATGGACAGCTTCATCACCATCCGCCGTCGCGATGAAACCGCCGTACCGCTGTTAGCGCCGAATCAGGATATCTATCTGCGCGAAAACATCCGTTCCCGCCTGCTGGTCGCGGCGCAGGCCGTGCCGCGCCATCAGGAAGAAACGTACAAACAGGCGCTGGATAACGTCTCGACGTGGGTACGCGCCTACTACAACACAGATGATGCAACGACCACCGCCTTCCTCGAAGATATCGACAAGCTGAGCCAGCAGAACATCACCATGAACGTGCCGGATAAACTGGCCAGCCAGCCGATTCTGGAGAAGCTGATGCAGACGCGCGTGCGTAACCTGCTGGCGCAGCCGGGCGTTCCGGCCGGGCAGACCGGCACAGCGGCGGCACCAGCGCCTGAAAGCGCGCCACAGGGAGAGTAATGATGCTAAAAGTCCTTTTACTCTTCATCCTGCTGATCGCCGGGATCGTCCTGGGCCCGATGCTTGCGGGTCATCAGGGATACGTCCTGATCCAGACCGATAACTACAACATTGAAACCAGCGTAACGGGTCTGGCGATCGTTCTGATCCTCGGCGTCGTGGTCCTGCTTGCCGTTGAATGGATCCTGCGCCGTATTTTCCGCACCGGTGCCCATACCCGCGGCTGGTTCGTTGGCCGTAAGCGCCGCCGCGCCCGTAAGCAAACGGAACAGGCACTGCTAAAGCTGGCCGAAGGCGATTACCAGCAGGTTGAAAAGCTGATGTCGAAAAACGCCGACCACGCTGAACAGCCGGTGGTGAACTATCTTCTGGCCGCCGAAGCGGCGCAGCAGCGCGGTGATGAAGCCCGCGCTAACCAGCATCTGGAACGCGCGTCAGAACTGGCGTCTGGCGACCCGATCCCAGTGGAAATTACCCGCGTCCGCCTGCAGCTCGCGCGCAATGAGAACCACGCGGCGCGCCACGGCATTGACCGTCTGCTGGAAATCGCACCGCGTCATCCGGAAGTCCTGCGCCTTGCGGAGCAGGCCTATATTCGTACCGGAGCGTGGGGCTCGTTGCTGGACATCATTCCGTCGATGGCGAAGGCCGAGGTGGGTGATGATGAACATCGTGATGAACTTCAGCGTCTGGCATGGATTGGCCTGATGGATCAGGCGCGCGCCGACCTGGGCAGCGAAGGCCTGAAAACCTGGTGGAAGAATCAGAGCCGGAAAACGCGCCAGCAGGTCCCCCTGCAGGTGGCCATGGCGGAACATCTTATTGAATGTGACGATCATGACACCGCCCAGGAGATCCTCCTCGACGGCCTGAAGCGCCAGTACGACGATCGCCTGGTCATGGTGATCCCGCGCCTGAAAACCAATAACCCTGAGCAGGTCGAAAAAGTGCTGCGCCAGCAGATCAAAACCGTCGGTGACCGTCCGCTGCTGTGGAGTACCCTGGGCCAGTCGCTGATGAAGCACGGCGAATGGCAAGAGGCGAGCCTGGCCTTCCGTGCGGCGCTGAAACAGCGTCCGGATGCGTTTGACTACGCGTGGCTTGCCGATACGCTGGACAAACAGCATAAGCCAGAAGAGGCGGCAGCCATGCGGCGCGATGGGCTGTTGCTGACGCTGCAAAATAACGGTAACCCGCAATAAATAAAAAAGGAGGCCAGACGGCCTCCTTTTTTTATCGCCTTTCTCCTGCTACATTCTTTACACCCACATCTGCAAACGAACCCGCCAATGTAACGATGTCTTTTCATTAACCTTTTTTCACACACGCGCACTTTCTGCAGCGTGGATTAAATCGTTTTTGAAAGGAAATCTTCATGAACTCGCTTTTGTATGCGCTTATTGAAGCGCTGCGCTGCCACCGCTGGCTGCGCCTGCTTGCCTGTGCTTTTATCTTTTCTTCGCTGGGAAATGGTTTAACCCAGGTCGTGGTCTTTGGTTTACTGTTAGCGTGGTCGGCCCCGCCCGCCCTGCTCACCCTCGCTTTTCTTTTCGCAACGGTTCCGGGATTCATCGGCAGCGCGATCGGCGAAAAGCTGTGCTCGCGCTATTCTCCAGTATTCCTGCTGATACTGACCGAGGGGCTGGGATTGCTCGCCCTGCTCTTCCCCCTGCTCGGTGCGGGTTATCACAGCATTGCCTCGCTACTCGCCGTGCAATCCACCGAAGCGCTGCTCAGCGGGATGAGCTGGCCCGCGCTGACATTGCTCTTTAAACGCGGACTTAGCGAAACAGAGCTGCCTGCTGCGACCTGTCTGGAAAATGTGATTTTTGCTTCTCAGGTGTTATTAGGTACTGGACTCGGCGTGGTGCTATTCAAGCAGACCTCCGTGTTTACCTTGCTGGCTATTGATGCCGCCAGTTTTCTCGGGTCGCTGCTGCTGCTGTGGCTGGCTGGGCGGCGGTTTTCTGCGCCATTGCTACCTCTCCCCGGTGAAGAGGCAGCCCACGCGCCACTGCGCTGGCGGACGTTGACCGTTCGGCAAAAGCGCAGCCTGCTCATTTTGCCGGCGCTGGCGGCCGTCGGCTCACCGGCTATGGCGCTACTTCCGGCCCTGGCGCAGCAGCTCCATCCTCAGGATGCGGCGGGCCTTGCTCTGCCTCTGCTTTTCGCAAGGAGCATGGGGCAACTTTGCGGCCCCATGCTGCTAAAAAAAGAGAGCCTGACGCGCTTTGCCGTCCACACGCCGCGAATCATCGTTTGTCTCGGTATTTTTCTTGCCGCTTATGGAATGCTGCCGTTGTTTTCCGGGTGGATGGCATGTGCGCTGGGGATGATCTTTATCGCGCATCTGGCCTCAAACGTTCTCTTCGCAGCCGGCACGTTTGGCGTACTCAGCAGTTTTCATATCACGCAAACCGCGTCAGCCAGCGGTAAAGCCTGGCGCTGGCAAACGCTCAGCGCCTCGCTTTTCACCGGCATTACAGCGATAGTGGCTGTTGGTCTTGGCTCAGTGCTGGCGCTCTATACGGTCTCGTCAGCCGCCCTGCTGTTGGTCGCCCTGATCATGCGTGGGTATCGGGAATAAGACATAAAAAAACGCCTGCTATAAAAGCAGGCGTTAAAACAGGTCTGTAAGACAACATATTTGGTGCTTCACTCAACGTTATGTCCATGGTGTCTGATGAGGCCGAAGCGACATCTGTCAGTGGACGATAAGCACCGTAAATGGCTCTGCGTCATTCCTGAGTTTATGAGGCACTAAGGCGAACATAAGAGATGGAATGAGCATCTACGCGTATATTATTGCACGTAACGTGCCAGATTTACACGCAGAACTTTTACATGGCGCAACATTTTAAGATAAAAGGAAATTCTGCTGTTAAGTAGCCTCTGAAGCTTCATAGCGTATCGGCAAAAGCAGAAATATGTCGCCAGGAAGAGACAGTAAATCCCATAAATAGTTATTTATTTAATTTTCAAAGGCTTGCATGTCACTGAATCGCGACAATGATACAGGATGCTTTCTGGAGATAACGAAAGGGGAGAAAACTTACAGAAAACAAAAAACCCCGCCGAAGCGGGGTTCAAAATTGGTCGGCGAGAGAGGATTCGAACCTCCGACCCACTGGTCCCAAACCAGTTGCGCTACCAAGCTGCGCTACTCGCCGATGTACTGCTTTTTTGAATTTTTAGTTCAATTCATTTAAAAAGTCGTGGTGCGAGGGGGGGGACTCGAACCCCCACATCCGTAAGGACACTAACACCTGAAGCTAGCGCGTCTACCAATTCCGCCACCTTCGCAATTCACAACTCTTTCAATAATGGGGTGGCTAATGGGATTCGAACCCACGACAACTGGAATCACAATCCAGGGCTCTACCAACTGAGCTATAGCCACCACTGTATTCTTTCACGCGGTACTGACTACTTCTCAGACCACCGCAGCTCTAGCGCCGGGAACTAAAATGGCGCGCCCGACAGGATTCGAACCTGAGACCTCTGCCTCCGGAGGGCAGCGCTCTATCCAGCTGAGCTACGGGCGCTTAGCGCCGTTGCGGGGCTGGATATTACGTACCTCCGTCCCCGCTGTCTAGTGCTTTTTTGAAAAAAATGCGCGTTTGGTTATGGTTTGCACATTTTGCCGATTATTCCTCCACTTTCTGCGTGGTGGCACGGCGACCCAGGCCAAAAAGCTTATACGCGGCCGTCACTGCCGCCAGGAAGATCAGCCCGACAAACAGCGACATGCGGGTATCTTCATTAAAGTACATTCCAATTAATACGCAAATCAGGAACGCCATCGTCAAATAGTTCGCATACGGGAAAAGGATCGAGCGGAACGGATGGCTGGCGATCGCTTTTTTATGCGCATGGCGAAAACGCAGCTGGCTAATGAGGATAACAAACCACGGCACCATGCCCGGCAGCACGCTGGCGCTGTAGACATAAACAAACACGCGCTGCGGATTAGGGATGATGTAATTCAGGCAGGAGCCAATCAGCAGGATGACGATCGAGACCGCCACGCCCGCTACCGGCACGCCAGCACGTGAGACTTTACTCATTGCCGCGGGCAGCTGGTTATTTTTCGAGAGCGCGTAGAGCATACGGCCACAGCTGTACATCCCGCTGTTACAGCCTGAAAGCGCTGCCGTCAGGACCACAAAGTTGATGATACCTGCCGCCGCCGTGATACCAATTTTGGCGAAGGTTAAAACAAACGGGCTGCCGGTCGTGCCAATTTCGTTCCACGGGAAGATGGTTACGATAACGAAGATTGCACCCACATAGAAAATCAGGATACGCCACAGCACTTTGCCTACCGCGCTACGCAGCGTGACCTGCGGGTTTTTCGCTTCACCGGCAGTAATACCGATCAGCTCCACGCCCTGATACGAGGCCACAACGATACATAGCGCCGTCAGGAAGCCCTTCCAGCCGCCAGCGAAAAAGCCGCCGTTTTCGGTCAGGTTGCCAAAGCCGATAGCGTGTCCACCGTTGCCAAAGCCGAAGAAAATCACGCCCAGGCCGACGACAATCATCACGATAATCGTGGTGACTTTGATCATTGCGAACCAGAACTCAATTTCACCGTAAAGGCGCACGGCGGCCAGGTTTGCCAGCGCCACCAGCCCCACGGCAATGAGTGCCGGTATCCACTGGACCATGTCCGGGAACCAGAACTGGACGTAGACCCCTATCGCGGTGATTTCAGAGATGCCCACCGCCATCCACATAAACCAGTATGACCAGGCCGTCAGGTAGCCAAAGAACGGGCTCATATAACGATGCGCGTAAACGGCGAAGGAACCGGTCACCGGCTCCAGGAAGAGCATTTCGCCCATTGAGCGCATGATGAAGAAAACAAACAGCCCGGCGATGATATACGCCAGTAATACGGAAGGGCCTGCCCATTTGAGCGTACTTGCGGAGCCCATAAACAGGCCCACGCCGATAGTGCCGCCCAGCGCTATCAGTTCAATATGACGAGCTTCCAGCCCACGCTGTAGCTCCGGTTTTTTCTCTGCCATAGATCCTCGATTGTGTTTGCTGTTTCCCGGCTTAATACCGGTTATTGTTTTTTAGGGGTACTAAAATACGGTGCGAATGGTTTCTTAAAATCGGCCAAATGGCAAACGATGCATTAAAAAAATGAATGCATTGCACAAATTATCGGCAGTTTTGCAGGTGAGTTGCAGCGCGAACAGCATATCGCGCTACATTTTGATTACATTTTACCGGCATAGTGCCAGGTGAGGTAGCGAAGCAGTCGAATCTGTCGTTTAATGCGGGTGGGTTGGGAGAGCAGGCGGTAGAGCCACTCCAGCCCCATATTTTGCCAAATCTTCGGCGCGCGCTTCACGTGGCCGGTAAAGACATCGTAGGTGCCGCCGACGCCCATATAAAGCGCATCCGGGCAGACCAGACGGCAGTCGCGCATCAGGATCTCCTGGCGCGGGGACCCCATCGCCACGGTGACGATTTTTGCCCCACTGTCGCGCACGCGGGCAAACAATGCCTGCTGGTCTTCAGGCTTGAAGTAACCATTCTGGCTACCAACGATATTAACATTCCATTGACGACGCAGTTTCTCTTCGGTCTCGGCCAGCACCTCAGGCTTACCGCCAATCAGGAACACCGGCGTGCCCTCCGCGCCAGCGCGAGCCATAAGCTGCTCCCAGAGATCGGCACCCGCCACGCGAGATACATTAGCGTCAGGATATTTTTTACGGATAGAGCGGACCACGCTGATTCCGTCCGCGTATTTAAATTCAGCCGCTTCTATCAGGCTTTTGACTTCGGCGTTATCTTCCACCGCCAGCATCTTTTCCGCATTGATAGCGACCAGCGTACCGGACTTCATCTGCCCGTCGGCGAACAGAAAATCCAGCGCGTGCTGCATGTCGCGCCAGCCAATCAGCTGCAAACCACGAAGCGCATAGCGCGGTGCAGAAGTTTTATCAGTCATTACTTTCCCTACTCAGACTTGCGACAGCGTTGTGCTGCCCTGCGGCTCGCGCTTGTGCACAAGCCCTGCGCTGTCGAACAGCCAGTACAACAGTTTGGCCAGTAACAGGCAGATGCCAAAAACGACCATGAAGAACACCACGCGCGAAACGAACGAGTCCAGCCCCTCGCGCGCCAGAACGATCATATTGAAAATGGCACCAAAGCAGAAACTGTGCAAAATGGCCGCTTTATAGCGGTTGGTCTCTTCGTTACCGCGCACGTAAAGCCAGTCAAACCACTTAATAATCAACCCTACGACAAACGCGCCCGGCAGGATAAACCAGCCTCCCCCCATAACCACCAGGGAACCAATCAAGGTTGGCGAGATCGCCAGGCCCGAATGGTTGTTCAGCACTTCCCAGGTAAAATAGTTCGCGGTATTGAGTACTACGCCAGGGCGGTCCGGCCAGAGCCAGCTCGGGATAAAGACGTAGAAATCGCGCACAATCGGCGCCAGCCCCTGGAAATCAATCTTGTCGTAGTTTTGCAGCAACAATGCCAGGTTTTCCCACGGCGAGAAGGTGTCGCGCGTCAGGTAGAGGAACGTGTAAAACGCCTCGTCGCCCGCCACGTTCATCCCGTAGCGCTTCAGCGCCAGCCAGAACATTCCCACAATGCCAAATACCCCTGCCGCAATCAGCATCCACAGCGAGATCCAGCCGCGGATGATGCCGATGAACAGGAAGATAGCGAAAGCGATGATAATGTTGGCACGCGTACCGCCCACGATCATGTAGGTCAGGATACCGAACGCAACCGTACTGACCAGGAAGAACAGCCACGCCTTGCTGTCCTGGCGAAGGAAGAAGATCACCAGCATCGCCGGGATGAAGAAATAGAAGAATCGCTTAAGCGCCACGCCTGAGACTTCAGCCGAAAAAATCTGGCTGTAGGAGTGGAGCTTAAACAGCAGGAAGCCGTTATGCATGAAGAAGATGCCGACGCTGACCAGGGCGATAGTCATGAGCATCACCCACGTCAGATGGGTCTCCACCCGGTTCATGGTAAAGAGCGCCCGACGCGGTGCAGCGGCCTGCGCTGGTCGCAGACGCGTTTTATAGGTGACGTAGTAAACACCATAGAAGCAGGTCGCCGCCAGCAGGGCCTGGAGAAGAATTTCCGGCGGCGCGACGCTCACGTCAAAACGGAAGACCAGAATGCTGGTCAGCGGGAAGCCGAAAAAGAAGGTCAGCAGAAACAGCAACGAGAAGAACACGTTAAAGTTGAAGCGCACCCGGCGGAACTCAAACCAGGTGAGCGTGGCGATAAATAGCGTGCTCAGAAGCCAGACAACCAGTAAGCCGCTAAACTGCAACTGACTCATGCGTTGTCTCCTGAAGCGATACGCAGCGCGCGGTGCCACGGCGTGAGGTAATTCGGGCTGAAAAAGTCGATGCTATTTTTATCCACCAGCGTGAGCTGGCGTTGTGCTTCACGTACCACTTCGACATTCAGCGCGTCTGAGGTGAACAACACCGGAATATGCTGCTCGGCCATGTCCTGCCAGAACGGGTTTTCACGATTAAGCACGCACGGTACACCCGCCTGAATCAGCAGGCACAGCGTACCAATCCCCTGCTGGCGAGCAAAGATGAAATAGCCCAGATCGCATTTTCGCAGCAGCGCAAGATAGTCATCAAACTCCAGCTTTTCGCTGAGAATGTGCAGATTTTCTTCGCTGAATAACGCAAGCCCCTGCTGGCGAACCTCATCAATGTAGGCGTCGTTGTTGGCCGGATAACCCATCGGCACCACCACGTTCACCGTGTCGCCAAACTGCTGGTGTACCGCCCGGAGCGCGGCGACATGTTCGTTACTGCGGTCGCCGGAATTCCCCACCAGCACCGTCAGCTTGCCTTCGCGAACCGCGTCATTCGCCATGGTGTTCAGCGCCGGATCCATACGGGTTGGGAAATAGAGTAGCTCACCGCGCACGTTAGGGTGCTGCTTCGCAAAATAATTCAGATCGCCACGGGTGGCAAAAACGCGGCCCACCCTTCCCTGCGCCATGCGACGCAGCGGATAGAAAAGACGGAATTTCCAGCCGCGCGAGACTTCGTAGAGATCGGCTCCCCAGATATGCCAGCTGCACTGGGAGGGTTTAATTCCCCCGCTGAGCAGAGCCAGCCACAGGCCGGTATTGAACTGCCCGTGGAAAAAGAAACGTTGCTCACGATCCGCTTTGGCTTTGGTAATAACCGCCTTCGCCAGGCTAGCTTTATCCGGCCAGAAGGTGATTGTCAGCGCCGGAAACGCCGCGCTCAGGCCATTATCCTGACCTGCAACCATAAACTCGCGCGCATCAGGATTGCCCGATGCCAGCTCGTCGTTGAAGAACCGCAAAACGGTCTGGTTATGGTGTGGGATATCCGATCCCAGGATGTGAATCAGTGCAGTCATGCGCGTTTACGCCACAATAAAAATACGCCGCAGCAGGCAGCGAAATAAACGATATAGGTTGCCATATAGGCCTGAGCCGCCCCCAGCGCACCGTGCGCGGGTATCAGCCAGTGCGAAAATGCTGTCAGCAATGCAAACTGGCTAACCTCCGCGAGGATATACAGCCGCAGCGAGGCTTTCGCAATCACCAGATAGCCGAAAACGTAAGCACCCACTTTCAGCACATCACCCACCAGTTGCCAGGCAAAAAGATCGCGCATGGCGGTAAACTTCGCCGAGAACAGCAGCCAGATGGCGACATCACGCAATAACCAGACGGTCAAACTGGCCGCCGCCACTGCGGGTAATACAAAAAGCAGGGAGCGGAAAATTTCGCGGGTAATATCCTGCCTGGACGTCAGACGCGATAAGGTTGGCAGCAAATAAACGCTAAAGGAAGCCGTTATAAACTGGAGGTAAGCATCGGAAATACTGCTTACGCCCTGCCAGATCCCCACCTCATCCCAGCTGTAATGCGCCGCCAGCAGGTTTCGCATCATCACGTAGGCCACCGGCAGCGTGACGGAAGTAATGAGCGCCATCAGGGTAAACTTACCCAGCTGGCTGGCAAGCACCTTGTCCCATTGCGGTTTCAGGTAGCTCAGAGGAATAACGCCCTGGCGCATCAGCATGAACGCCGCAGGCACAACAACCAGTGCCGGAACCAGCGCCAGCCCAAGCAGTGCGCCTTCATAGCCGCCCAGGCGGTAGCAGAAATAATAGGCAATCACGCCGATGACGCTACCCAGGATGAGCGCAAGCGCGTTCCCGGCAGCATCGCGAAAACCTTTCATCAGCGCCAGCAGCAGGTTGGCCCAGGCAATGCCCATCTGGACCAGCGCGACCAGACGCACCAGCCCCTGATAATGGGTGTGCCCGAACAATCCCTGGCTAATGGGCGCCGCGGCCAGCAGAAACACAATCGCCAGCAGGGTCGAAAAGCCCGTGACCATTGCCGACGCGGTGCCCACTACCCTGCGAAGCTGGGCCGCATCATCATGATACTGAGCAACGTATTTGGTCACGCCGTTGAAGATCCCGGCACCGGCCAGCACCCCAAGGACGGTAACAAGCTGGCGGAAGTTGCCCGCCAGCCCGACGCCTGAAGGGCCGAATGAGACGGCCAGCAGCTTGACGACCAGCAGTCCGGCACCAATTTTTACAAGCGTGGACGCGGCGGTCCACACCGATGCTTTTGCCAGAGACATATCAGCCGAAATAGCTCAGAAGGGTATTGATCACCGTACGCTGGTTAACTGGCGCGAGGTTGAAGAACAGTGGCAGGCGAAGCAAACGCTCACTTTCTTTCGTGGTGTAACGGTCTTCACCTGCGAACATCCCAAACGCTTCGCCCGCCGGGCTGGAGTGCAGCGGAATATAGTGAAAGACCGCCATAATTTCGGCCTCTTTAAGCCAGGCGATGAGCTGGCTGCGATCGTCATTATCGCGCAGCTTGATGTAAAACATGTGGGCGTTGTGGACGCAATCGGCCGGAATGGTTGGCAGCTCAATACGTCCGGCTTTTGCCAGCGGCTCAAGCGCATCGTAATAGGTTTGCCACAGGGACAGGCGCTGGAGATTAATTCGCTCTGCCGCTTCCAGCTGTGCCCACAGGTACGCTGCCTGCAGGTCGGCCATCAGATAGCTTGAGCCGATATCGCGCCAGGTGTACTTATCAACCTGACCGCGGAAGAATTGGCTGCGGTTGGTGCCTTTTTCACGGATCACTTCCGCACGCTCAACCAGGGCACGATCGTTAATCAGCGTCGCACCGCCCTCACCGCCGGCAGTGTAGTTTTTCGTTTCGTGGAAGCTGAAGCAGCCGATGTGGCCGATAGTGCCCAGCGCGCGCCCCTTGTAGGTGGACATCACGCCCTGCGCGGCATCTTCTACCACAAACAGGTTGTGCTTTTTGGCGATTGCCATGATGGTGTCCATTTCACAGGCCACGCCCGCGTAGTGAACCGGCACAATCGCACGCGTTTTGTCGGTGATCGCCGCTTCAATCAGCGTCTCATCAATGTTCATGGTGTCCGGGCGGATATCCACAAAGACGATTTTCGCTCCGCGCAGGACAAACGCGTTCGCCGTGGAAACGAAGGTATAGCTCGGCATGATCACTTCATCACCGGGCTGGATATCCAGCAGCAGTGCCGCCATTTCCAGCGATGCCGTGCAGGACGGGGTCAGCAGCACTTTAGCACTGCGAAAACGCTGCTCAATCCACTGCTGACAGCGACGGGTAAAACCGCCGTCACCGCAGAGTTTGCCGCTGCCCATGGCAGACTGCATATAGTCGAGCTCGGTTCCCACGACGGGTGGTGCGTTAAATGGAATCATCTTGTCACCTGTATAACCAGTAGGCGGTGGCGTCGATGTTGGCACCACTCGCAATATAACGTTTAAGCGCGGCGGTGTTGCCCACCTGGGTCGCCACCCGCAGCGTCTCAACCTGCTGCAGCTGCGCCCAGTGCAGCGCCGCCTGCATGAGTTTCTCCCCCATGCCGCGCCCGGCTAATAAGCCAATACGCGCCTCGCGCTCGTTAAGCTTGCGCAGCGAGACAAATCCCTGGATCTGGCCGTTCGCTGCACGGAAAATCAGGCAGACGTGGTCAAAGGTACCTTTGACCGCATTCTCTACCCACTGGGCATAGAAACGTCCGCTATCGTCAGGCGCATACCAGGGCGTGCGAAAGCGGCTTTGCGCAAACGCCCGGGCCGCCATCTGGCGCAGCACAGGAATGTCCTGTTCCGTTGCAATTTCCGCGCCGGACGCATCGTGCCGGGTGAGGGTGATGGCAAGGTCTACCTCGCCTTCAACCAGCTGAAAACCGTGTTGCTGGAGCGCGTCAAGCAGGTCGGCACGGTCCGCCGGGATCTTAGCCTGCACGCGCTGCCAGGCGCTGAAGTCCACTTCCTGCAGGGCGGGCGCATTCTCGCGCCAGCGGACTATCGCCGAGGGGCGGGCAAAAAATGCGCTTTCCCACTCAAGGGATTCCAGCACGCCGTGGAGTGCACTCAACGCCAGACGCCTTTCGTATCAACCACATACTGCTGACGCACTGCATCACCGGACGTCGCTTTAAACTCTTTATGGTCCACCAGCAGCACCAGCACGTCCGCCGTCGCCAGCGCGTCATTGAGTGCCGTCAGCGTGCAGTGCCCCGCCAGTTTTGCCGGCAGTTCATGAATATTTGGCTCGACCACCAGCGTTTCGCCCTTATGCCATTCGGCAATCATCTCAGCAATTTCCATCGCCGGGCTTTCGCGCAGATCGTCAATATTGGGTTTAAATGCCAGACCAAAGCAGGCAATTTTCAGCTCGCTGGCGCGCTTGCCGCTCTCTGCCAGACAATCCGCTACCGTCGCTTTAACCTGGTTGAACACCCAGTGAGGTTTGCTATCGTTCACTTCACGCGCGGTGCGAATCAGGCGCGCCTGCGCCGGGTTCTGCGCCACGATAAACCACGGGTCGACGGCGATACAGTGACCGCCCACCCCTGGGCCAGGCTGGAGAATGTTGACGCGCGGATGGCGATTCGCCAGGCGGATTAACTCCCAGACGTTAATCCCCTGATCGGCACAGATCAGCGACAGTTCGTTTGCGAATGCGATGTTAACGTCACGGAAGCTGTTTTCCGTCAGCTTGCACATCTCGGCGGTGCGGGAGTTGGTTACCACGCATTCGCCTTCCAGGAAAATCTTGTACAGCGCGCTGGCGCGTTCAGAACAGACCGGCGTCATGCCGCCTATCACCCGGTCGTTTTTAATCAGTTCGACCATCACCTGCCCCGGCAGCACGCGCTCCGGGCAGTAGGCGATGTTGATATCCGCCTGCTCACCGGCCTGCTGCGGGAAGCGTAAATCAGGACGCGCATCGGCCAGCCACTGCGCCATCTGCTCGGTAGCGCCGACGGGAGAAGTCGACTCCAGAATTACCAGCGCCCCTTTCTTCAGCACGGGGGCAATAGATTTTGCCGCCGCCTCGACGTAGACCATATCGGGCTCGTGGTCGCCTTTAAAGGGCGTTGGAACGGCAATCAGGTAGGCATCCGCTTCCACTGGCGTCGTGCTGGCGCGCAGGAAGCTGCCATCAACCGCCTCTTTCACCACGCGGTCAAGATCGGGCTCCACAATATGAATTTCGCCACGATTAATGGTTTCTACCGCACGTGCGTTGATATCCACACCAACAACCTGCTTTTGACGGGAGGCGAATGCCGCCGCAGTAGGCAGGCCAATGTAGCCAAGACCAATAACAGAGATGGTAGTAAAACTCATAGCGATACCCGATTGTGTTTAAGTGCTTGCAAAATACGGCCACAAGCCTGCCCGTCTCCGTAGGGATTGTGGGCCCGGCTCATCGCCTGATACGCTTCATCGTCGTGCAGAAGGCGCGTGACCTCTTCGACGATGAGCTGTGCGTTGGTGCCGACAAGACGCACGGTCCCGGCTTTAACCGCTTCCGGACGTTCAGTGGTTTCACGCATCACCAGCACCGGCTTGCCAAGAGAGGGCGCTTCTTCCTGAATCCCACCGGAATCGGTGAGGATCAGCCAGGCGTGGTTCATCAGCCAGACAAACGGCATGTAGTCCTGCGGTTCAATCAGCAGGACGTTTTCGACGTGGCCCAGGATGCGGTTGACCGGCTCGCTGACGTTAGGGTTAAGGTGTACCGGATAGACAATTTGCACATCGTCGTTCTGCGCGGCGATTTCAGCCAGCGCGTGACAGATTTGCTCAAAGCCCCGACCAAAGCTTTCGCGACGGTGCCCAGTGACCAGAATGGTTTTTTTGCCGTTATTCAGGAAAGGATAGCGGGCAGCGAGTTCTTTCTGCAGATCGCTGTTTGCCAGCACGCGATCGCGTACCCAAATCAACGCGTCAATGACCGTATTGCCGGTCACAAAGATGTTGTTATCGGCGACATTTTCACGCAGCAGGTTCTGGCGAGAGTTCTCGGTTGGCGCAAAATGGTACATCGCCAGATGCCCGGTAAGCGTACGGTTGGCCTCTTCCGGCCACGGAGAATAAAGATTGCCGGTGCGCAGACCCGCTTCAACATGGCCGACGGGAATACGCTGGTAAAACGCGGCCAGGCTTGTTGCCATCGTCGTCGTGGTATCCCCGTGCACCAGCACGACGTCGGGCTTGAATGACTCCAGGATCGGCTTGAGATCCTGCAGAATGCGGCAGGTTATTTCCGTCAATCCCTGTCCCGGCTTCATAATATTAAGGTCGTAATCCGGGACGATGGAAAAGAGGGTTAGGACCTGATCGAGCATCTCACGGTGCTGGGCCGTGACGCAGACCTTCGCTTCAATATCAGGATCGCTGGCCAGCGCATGAACCAGAGGCGCCATCTTAATGGCCTCCGGCCTGGTGCCAAATACGGTAAGTACTTTCACATCGATTCTCTTCGATTAGGCGATGAAGGCCGCAGCCTTCATCGTAAACGGCGTTCTTAGTTTGTACGACGACGCGTTAACGCCACGCCAGCACCAACGAGTGCACCCACAATACCCCACATGATCATCAGGAATGCGCGGCGCGGACTGTCGCGTTTTACAGGTTCTTCAGGCGTTCTCAAATAACGATAGGTCTGAAAACGCGGGTCCAGGGAGGGACCGACATTAAGCGTGTTAAGCATCGCGCGGTTTTGATCGTAGTCGAGATCAAAATCAGGCCCAACGGCCTGCAGGTTTTCCAGACGGGCCTGCAGCATTGGGCGACCAAGAAGGAACATTTCAGAATCAGGCAATTCATCAGCCGGAACATCCGTCTCAGTGCGGGAAATGTTGTGCTGTTCCGCAATTTTCAGCGCCTGCTGAATGTTATGCACGCGGCGCGCAAAAATGGCGTTTGCCACCTCTTCCTGACGTTTGACCTGCGCCTTCATTTGGATAGTGCGGGCTGCCCAGGCGCCTTTAAGCTCTTCATTCAGATGGCTTGCGGCACGCTGGCTGGCAAACGCGACGTACTGGCGCAACAGGTTGTTTGCATCCGGCGCGGTTTCGGCAATCAGCTTGACGCTGTCGTTGACGTTACGCAGCACGTCGCCTGGCATGAACTGAATATTGTTAATCAGATCGTCCAGCAGCGCGGCATCGGCTTTGGTGTTATCAACCCGACGCTGCTTGAAGTAATCTGTCTGGGACCAGAAATCGCGGCGCGTATCCCACGAGGCCAGCTGCATCACAAACTCTTTGTAGGCCTCATCCATAACGGAAGCCTGGTCCGGGGTGGCAAGGCTGGCTTTAATATCCAGGTTTCGCAGGAACTGCTGCTGGGAGTAGTACCCCCCGAGCATGTTAACCGTGGGTCTGTCCGTGATTGCCGTGGCGCTCCACTCCTGTTTTGCAAAGAACGTGTAGGCTAGCGCTAACAGTGCAAACCCCAGCGCGATCCCCACAATCCAAAGTTTGCCTGCCCATAACACGCGAAACAAACCCCGAATGTCCAGTTCATTCTCTGTTACCACTGATTTCGCTCCCGCCAACGGTTGAGTCATCATAGTCCCGGTTTTACTTAGTTAATGTTGTGTTTTTGCTACTGTTACGTCGCATCCTGCGCTTAATACGTTTAATGAATCGCGCCACCTTCCATGCGCGCTTAATGCAGTAGCCGTAGAGAGAAAATGCTAGCAAGAACAATACCAACATGGCCCACTCAGGCACAAAGTGCGTATATTCCGCCGTCACGCCAATCCCCGCTAGAATAGCAGCCGCCAGCGTAATAAGCACAAATGCCTGCCGGGAAGTGAATCCGGCTCGCATGATCAAATGATGAATGTGCTGACGGTCAGCAGAGAATGGACTCATTCCTTTACGCAGGCGGCGATACATAATCGCAACCATATCCATTAAGGGGATGGCAATAATCCATAGCGCCGTTACCGGGCTGATGGGATGCACATCGCCCTGAGTGGTTTCCAACAAGATCCAAATGACAGTAAAGCCGATAAGCGTGCTACCCGCATCGCCCATGAAGACTTTATAGCGTCGGCCCAATGCGCCGAGATTTAACAGGATATAAGGCAGGATGGCAGCAATCATGGCGAAACACCACATAGCAAGGCTGTATTGCCCATCGAACCATAAAATGAAACCAATGGCGGCAAATGAGACGCAGGACAGGCCACCAAGCAAACCATCAATACCGTCAACCATGTTGAACGCGTTAATCGCCACCCACACGGCAAAAAGTGTCAGGAAATAGCCGAATGGGCCGAGTTCCATCTCCCAGGCCCCGAAAATATAGCCCAGGCTACTCAGGTGCAACTTAGCAAACACCATCATTGCAATAGCGACAGCTGCCTGAACGAAAGCGCGGATTTTGACGCTGATGTCGTATCTATCGTCCAGCGCACCAATCACAACAAGAACTGTTGAGCATATGAGATAAAGCCTGGCATGCGGAATATAGTAATCTGCAATAGCAAAAGTGAAGCAGATCCCTGCAAAAACAGAGATGCCACCGACCAGAGGGATCATGCCTTGATGACGTTTACGGAAGTTGGGTTTATCCACTAAGCCCAGATATTTTGCAACCTTACGTGCCAGAAACAAAAAGCAGGTGGTAAACAAGAAAATACTGGTTAGTTCAGTAAACGTATCAAGTAGGTTCACAATGGATGTTCTCAACAAATGTTAGTCAAGGAAGTATAACCATCAAGGGGCCGCGCCTGAAGTTATAAAGCAAACCTCTTACAATTCCATTTGTTTATTATTCAAGCTATTAATGTTTTTACTGTGCGAATTATCTTATTGTCGCACTGACCGGTCAAAATTGGGAGTAGGCGATACTAGCGTATAGTCCATAAAAGAAAAACGCCACGTAAAAACGTGGCGTCCGCTGGCTTTATTTGCGTTACGAGCGTTTCATCATGTCGAAGAAATCGTCGTTGGTTTTGGTCATCGCCAGTTTGTTAATGAGGAACTCCATCGCGTCAATTTCACCCATTGGATGGATGATTTTGCGCAGGATCCACATTTTCTGCAGCTCTTCCTGCGTGGTGAGCAGCTCTTCCTTACGGGTACCGGAACGGTTGTAATCGATAGCCGGGAAGACGCGTTTTTCAGCGATCTTACGAGAGAGGTGCAGTTCCATGTTACCTGTACCTTTAAACTCTTCGTAGATAACCTCGTCCATTTTGGAGCCGGTATCGATCAGCGCCGTTGCGATGATGGTCAGGCTACCGCCCTCTTCCACGTTACGTGCCGCACCGAAGAAGCGTTTTGGACGGTGCAGGGCGTTAGCGTCCACACCACCGGTCAACACTTTACCGGAAGCTGGCACCACGGTGTTGTAGGCACGCGCCAGACGGGTGATGGAGTCAAGCAGGATGATCACGTCTTTCTTGTGCTCAACCAGGCGTTTCGCCTTCTCGATAACCATTTCCGCAACCTGAACGTGGCGAGATGCTGGCTCGTCGAAGGTAGAAGCAACCACTTCACCTTTAACCAGACGCTGCATCTCGGTCACTTCTTCCGGACGTTCGTCAATCAGCAGCACCATCAGCACGCAGTCTGGGTGGTTGTAGGCAATGCTCTGCGCGATGTTCTGCAGCAGCATGGTTTTACCCGCTTTTGGCGGGGCCACAATCAGACCACGCTGGCCGCGACCGATTGGCGATGCCAGATCCAGGACGCGCGCGGTTAAGTCTTCGGTAGAACCGTTACCACGCTCCATGCGCAGGCGAGAGTTCGCGTGCAGAGGCGTTAAGTTCTCAAAGAGGATCTTGTTACGCGAGTTTTCTGGTTTATCGAAGTTAACTTCATTGACTTTCAACAGCGCAAAGTAGCGTTCACCCTCTTTAGGAGGACGAATCTTACCTGAAATGGTGTCACCAGTGCGGAGGTTGAAACGGCGGATTTGGCTGGGGGATACGTAGATGTCGTCAGGGCCGGCGAGGTAGGAGCTGTCTGCAGAGCGGAGGAAACCAAATCCGTCTTGCAATATCTCCAGCACACCGTCGCCAAAGATATCTTCGCCACTCTTAGCGTGCTGCTTCAGGATGGCGAAAATGATGTCCTGCTTGCGCATACGAGCCTGGTTTTCCAGTCCCATATTTTCGCCGAGAGTGATCAGCTCAGAAACCGGCGTATTCTTTAATTCGGTAAGATTCATAATGGTGTGGGTTCTTAAACTCGGAGTGATTCTCGAACTTAATGTTGTGAATGGTATGGCAGGGTCATCCATGCCTGTTTAGCGGCCATCACCTCATGTCTGTTCGCTGTCTGGTCACAGGGAAAGAACGCAGAACTGAAACGACAAGACGGATTGAGTGACAAGCCCGGAATTTAGCCACTTCACGCATTGTTCATGTCAACAAAGGGAAGTATCGGGTAAAACAAGATTCAAACAATAGATATGTTTAAAACGAAGTCATAGCTAACTTAGCACGACTTCAGCCGGGCGTCCAGAGTTCCACATCATTTAGCCGGGGGCTCTGGACGCACAGCGGAGAAACCTTACGCCAGGTTAGCGTCCAGGAACTCTTTCAGCTGACCTTTGGACAGCGCGCCCACTTTGGTCGCCGCCACTTCGCCGTTTTTGAACAGCAGAAGGGTCGGGATGCCACGGATACCGTATTTCGGTGCGGTGCCCGGGTTCTGGTCGATGTTCAGCTTGGCAACCGTCAGTTTGCCCTGATATTCGTCAGCGATCTCATCCAGAATCGGGGCGATCATTTTGCAAGGACCACACCATTCAGCCCAGAAATCGACGAGGATCAGCCCGTCAGCCTTAAGTACGTCCGTGTCAAAACTGTCGTCAGTCAGGTGAATAATTTTATCGCTCATATATAACTCCACAGGAATAAGCCTGGTACGGTGGTTTTGTCTCCACCAACGACGTGTTGATGTCGCATTAACCAACTAAAGGTTGACTTTATTTCACCGGATACGCTTTCGTAAAGCAATAGTAAGCTGATATTCTACCACACTATGAGCAAAACACATTTAACAGAACAGAAGTTTTCCGACTTCGCCCTGCACCCAAAAGTGATCGAAGCCCTTGAAACAAAAGGGTTTCATAACTGCACGCCCATTCAGGCTCTCGCCCTGCCGCTGACGCTGGCCGGTCGCGATGTTGCAGGGCAGGCGCAAACCGGTACCGGCAAAACGATGGCGTTTTTAACGTCAACGTTCCATTATTTACTTTCTCACCCAGCGATTGCAGACCGCAAAGTTAACCAGCCGCGCGCGCTAATTATGGCCCCGACGCGAGAACTGGCGGTACAGATCCATGCAGACGCTGAACCCCTGGCACAGGCTACTGGCCTGAAGCTTGGCCTGGCCTATGGCGGCGACGGCTACGATAAGCAGCTGAAAGTGCTGGAAAGCGGCGTGGATATCCTGATTGGTACCACTGGCCGTCTTATCGACTACGCCAAACAGAACCATATCAACCTCGGCGCCATCCAGGTTGTGGTGCTTGATGAAGCTGACCGCATGTACGATCTGGGCTTCATTAAAGATATCCGCTGGCTGTTCCGCCGCATGCCGCCGGCAAATCAGCGCCTGAACATGCTGTTCTCTGCCACCCTTTCTTATCGCGTACGCGAACTGGCGTTCGAGCAGATGAACAACGCCGAGTATGTGGAAGTGGAGCCGGAGCAGAAAACGGGCCACCGCATTAAAGAAGAGCTCTTCTATCCTTCCAATGAAGAGAAAATGCGTCTGCTGCAAACGTTGATCGAAGAAGAGTGGCCCGATCGCGCCATTATCTTCGCGAACACTAAACACCGCTGTGAAGACATCTGGGGCCATCTGGCTGCCGACGGTCACCGTGTTGGCCTGTTGACCGGCGACGTGGCGCAGAAAAAACGCCTTCGTATCCTCGACGAGTTCACCCGTGGCGATCTTGATATTCTGGTCGCAACCGATGTGGCGGCACGTGGTTTACACATTCCGGCCGTAACGCACGTCTTTAACTACGATCTGCCAGACGACTGCGAAGACTACGTACATCGTATCGGTCGTACCGGTCGTGCGGGCGCAAGCGGTCACTCGATTAGCCTTGCGTGTGAAGAGTATGCGCTGAATCTTCCAGCCATTGAGACCTACATCGGTCACTCTATTCCGCAGAGTAAATACAATCCGGAAGCGCTGTTAAGCGAACTGCCGCCGCCTAAGCGTCTATCCCGCCCGCGCTCCGGCAATGGTCCGCGTCGTTCAGGCGGCGCACCGCGTAATCGTCGTCGTTCAGGTTAATACATTATGCTCAGCTCCACCTCGCTCTATGCGGCAATTGATCTCGGTTCGAATAGTTTTCATATGCTGGTTGTGCGTGAGGTGGCGGGAAGCATACAAACGCTGACGCGCATTAAGCGCAAGGTCCGCCTCGCTGCGGGCCTGAGCAGCGATAATTACCTCTCGCCTGAAGCCATGGAACGTGGCTGGCAGTGCCTGCGGCTCTTTGCTGAGCGTCTGCAGGATATCCCGCATGCTCAAATCACCGTTGTCGCCACAGCGACGCTCAGACTGGCGGTTAACGCCGTAGATTTTATTGCCAAAGCGCAGGAAATTCTGGGGTGTCCGGTTCAGGTTATCAGCGGTGAAGAAGAAGCACGCCTGATCTACCAGGGCGTTGCCCACACCACCGGGGGTGACGATCGCCGTCTGGTGGTGGATATCGGCGGTGCCAGTACCGAACTGGTAACCGGCACCGGCGCGCAGGCGACGTCGCTGTTCAGCCTGTCGATGGGCTGCGTGACCTGGCTTGAACGTTACTTTACTGACCGGAATCTGGGTAAGGAGAACTTCGACGAGGCGGAAAACGCCGCGCGCGCAGTGCTACGCCCGGTAATGGACGAACTACGCTATCACGGTTGGAAAGTCTGCGTCGGGGCTTCGGGTACCGTGCAGGCCCTGCAGGAAATCATGATGGCGCAGGGCATGGACGAGCGGATCACGCTTGCCAAACTTCAGCAGCTTAAACAGCGTGCCATTCAGTGCGGACGTCTGGAAGAGCTGGAAATTGAAGGCCTGACGCTGGAACGAGCCCTGGTTTTCCCAAGCGGGCTGGCCATTCTGATCGCCATATTCACCGAATTAAATATCCAGTGTATGACCCTGGCCGGCGGCGCGCTGCGCGAAGGTCTGGTCTACGGGATGCTGCATCTGTCGGTGGATCAGGACATCCGCAACCGTACGCTGCGCAACGTCCAGCGTCGTTTTCTGGTTGATATCGATCAGGCTGGCCGCGTATCACAGCTGGCATCACGCTTTGCCGACCAGGTCGCTAACGCCTGGGATCTTGATCATCTGAGCCGCGATTTATTGCTGAGCGCCTGTGCGCTGCACGAGGTGGGGCTCAGTATAGATTTTAAGCAGGCACCTGCTCACGCAGCGTATCTGGTGCGCAACCTGGATTTGCCGGGCTACACGCCCGCACAGAAAAAGCTGCTGGCAACGCTGCTGCTGAACCAGACCAACGCCGTCGATCTCTCCTCTTTGCATCAGCAAAATGCCGTACCGCCGCGCGTGGCCGAGCATCTGTGTCGCCTGCTGCGTCTGGCAATTCTGTTTGCCAGCCGCCGCCGCGATGATTTGTTACCCGCCATTAATCTGCTAGCCGATGATGAGAAGCTGACGCTGACGCTGCCGGAAAACTGGATTGAGAATCACCCGCTTGGGGCAGAGATGATCGAGCAGGAGTGCCAGTGGCAGAGCTATGTGCACTGGGTGCTTGAGGTGAAGTAATACGCTGAACACTGCCGGGTGGCGGCTTAGCCTTACCCGGCCTACTCATCATTATCCCTTCTCTTTGGCTTTTGCCAGCATGGCGCGAATGTTCGCCACGTTAGCCTGCCCTTTGTGCATCCGCTCTTCCGCGGTAATCACTTTGCGCTCCTGTTCCCAGATCAGATCGTCCTGCGGCAGTTCCAGCAGGAAACGGCTGGGTTCCGGGCGCACGAGTTCACCGTACTGACGGCGCTCTTTACAGAGCGTGAACGTCAGCTCCTTTTGCGCGCGGGTGATCCCCACGTAGGCCAGACGGCGCTCCTCGTCGACATTATCTTCATCAATGCTGCTCTGGTGCGGCAATAATCCTTCTTCCATACCGACCAGATACACATACGGGAACTCCAGCCCCTTTGACGCATGCAGCGTCATCAGCTGAACCTGGTCGGCCTCTTCTTCGCTCTCGCCGCGCTCCATCATGTCGCGCAGGGTAAAGCGGGTGACCACCTGCGTTAACGTCATCGGCTCATCTATCTCAGAGCCTTCCAGCATTTCGGTCATCCAGCTAAAAAGCTGGTTAACGTTTTTCATACGCATTTCTGCCGCTTTCGGGCTGGCAGAGGTTTCGTACAGCCAGGATTCGTAGTCAATGCCGTGGATCAGATCGCGTACCGCCGCCACGGGCTCGCGCTCAGCCAGGCGCTGCACTTCACCCAGCCAGTGGGTGAAGCGGGTTAAATTATCATACCCGCGCCCCGTCAGCGTCTGGCTCAGCCCCATATCAAAGCTGGCGGTAAACAGGCTCTTATTGCGGGTCATCGCCCATTCGCCTAGCTTTTGCAGCGTCGCCGGACCAATCTCGCGCTTTGGTGTATTCACGATGCGCAGAAACGCGCTGTCGTCATCCGGGTTCGTGAGCACGCGCAGATAGGCCAGCAGATCTTTAATTTCTGGCCGCGAGAAGAACGAAGTGCCGCCGGAAATTTTGTACGGAATGCGGTTCTGCATCAGCATCTTTTCAAAGACGCGCGACTGGTGATTGCCGCGATAGAGGATCGCGTAATCCTTGTATTCGGTTTTATTGACGAAGTGGTGGGCGATCAGTTCACCCGTCACGCGCTCCGCCTCATGCTCTTCATTATTGGCGCTGAGCACCTTCAGCTCCGTACCGTAGCCAAGCTCGGAGAAGAGACGCTTTTCAAATACGTGCGGGTTATTGGCAATCAGGATGTTTGCCGCCTTCAGGATGCGCCCGGAGGAACGGTAGTTCTGCTCCAGCTTAATCACCTGCAGCGCGGGGAAATCTTTGCTCAGAAGCACCAGGTTTTGCGGGCGTGCACCGCGCCAGGAGTAAATTGACTGGTCATCATCGCCAACCACGGTGAAGCGCGCGCGCTGCCCCACCAGCAGCTTCACCAGCTCGTACTGGCTGGTGTTGGTGTCCTGATATTCATCCACCAGTAGGTAGCGGATTTTATTCTGCCAGCGCTCGCGCACCTCTTCATTTCGCTGTAAAAGCAGCGTCGGCAAGAGGATCAGATCGTCGAAGTCCAGCACGTTGCACGCTTTCATGTGCGCGTCGTACAGACCATAGCAGTGGGCAAAGATCCGATCCCGTTCGCCTTTGGCGATCGCCGCAGCCTGGGCTGGGGTCATCAGATCGTTTTTCCAGTTCGAGATCGTTGAGATCAGCTGCTGCAACAGCACCTTATCATCCTCGATCAGCCCCTCGGTGAGCTCTTTGAGCAACGCCACCTGGTCGGTGTCATCGAACAGCGAAAAGTTGGATTTCATCCCCAGCGCGGCGTATTCACGTTTAATGATATCCAGCCCCAGCGTGTGGAAGGTAGAGATCATCAGCCCGCGCGCCTCTTTGCGCCCCAGCGTCTGGCCAACACGCTCTTTCATCTCGCGCGCCGCTTTGTTGGTAAAGGTAACCGCCGCAATGTGGCGGGCCTGATAGCCGCAGCCGCGGATCAGGTGCGCAATCTTATTGGTGATGACGCGCGTTTTACCGGATCCTGCACCCGCCAGCACCAGACACGGTCCGGTTACAAATTCGACGGCTTGTTGTTGTCCGGGATTTAGACGCATAAATGATCGCTCAATGAAAGTCAGGAGGGGAGAATAACAGCGTGGTAGTATAGCGAGCCTAATCCATACCACTCAAGGCACGATCATGGCAAAAACAGCAGCAGCACTGCATATTCTTGTTAAAGAAGAGAAACTGGCTCTGGATCTTCTGGAGCAGATCAAAAACGGCGCCGACTTCGGCAAGCTGGCGAAGAAGCACTCTATTTGCCCGTCCGGCAAGCGTGGCGGCGATTTAGGCGAATTCCGTCAAGGCCAGATGGTTCCGGCGTTCGATAAAGTGGTCTTCTCCTGCCCGGTGCTGGAGCCAACCGGTCCGCTGCATACCCAGTTCGGTTATCACATTATTAAAGTGCTGTATCGCAAATAAAAAAACCGGGTGGCGGCTGCACCTTACCCGGCCTACATCTTACGTTTTTGTAGGTCGGGTAAGCGAAGCGCCACCCGACAAGGTTGTTAACCTGCTACAGCAATACGTTTCATATCGGTCATGTAGCCACGCAGTTTGTGGCCCACTTTCTCGATCTGGTGGCTGCGAATCGCTTCGTTTACGTCGCGCAGCTGCGCGTTGTCTACCGCACCTTCCGCAATCGCTTTGCCCAGATCGCCCGTCTGCAGGGTAGTCATGAACTCTTTCAGCAGCGGTACGCAGGCGTAAGAGAACAGATAGTTACCGTATTCTGCGGTATCAGAGATAACCACGTTCATTTCGTACAGACGCTTACGGGCAATGGTGTTCGCGATCAGCGGCAGCTCGTGCAGAGATTCGTAGTACGCCGACTCTTCGATGATGCCGGAATCCACCATGGTTTCAAACGCCAGCTCAACGCCTGCTTTCACCATCGCAATCATCAGTACGCCTTTATCGAAGTACTCCTGCTCGCCGATTTTACCTTCATACTGCGGCGCAGTTTCGAACGCGGTTTTACCGGTCTCTTCACGCCAGGTCAGCAGTTTCTTGTCGTCGTTGGCCCAGTCCGCCATCATGCCGGAAGAGAATTCGCCGGAGATGATGTCGTCCATATGTTTCTGGAACAGCGGCGCCATAATGGTTTTCAGCTGTTCAGACAAAGCGTAAGCACGCAGTTTTGCCGGGTTGGACAGACGGTCCATCATCAGCGTAATACCGCCCTGCTTCAGCGCTTCGGTGATGGTTTCCCAGCCGAACTGAATCAGTTTTTCTGCGTATGCCGGGTCGGTACCTTCTTCCACCAGCTTGTCGAAGCAAAGCAGAGAACCCGCCTGCAGCATGCCGCACAGAATGGTCTGCTCGCCCATCAGGTCAGATTTCACTTCCGCAACGAAGGAAGATTCCAGCACGCCAGCGCGGTGACCGCCGGTCGCCGCAGCCCAGGCTTTGGCAATTGCCATGCCTTCGCCTTTCGGATCGTTTTCCGGGTGAACTGCGATAAGCGTCGGCACGCCGAAGCCACGCTTGTACTCTTCACGCACTTCCGTACCCGGGCACTTCGGCGCCACCATCACTACGGTGATGTCTTTACGGATCTGCTCGCCCACTTCAACGATGTTGAAGCCGTGGGAGTAACCCAGCGCGGCGCCGTCTTTCATCAGCGGCTGTACGGAACGCACCACGTCAGAGTGCTGCTTGTCCGGCGTCAGGTTAACGACCAGGTCCGCCTGCGGGATCAGCTCTTCATAGGTACCCACTTTGAAGCCGTTTTCAGTCGCTTTACGCCATGAAGCGCGCTTCTCGGCAATCGCTTCTTTACGCAGGGCGTAAGAGATATCCAGACCGGAGTCACGCATGTTCAGGCCCTGGTTCAGACCCTGTGCGCCACAGCCGACGATGACCACTTTTTTACCCTGAAGGTAGCTCGCGCCATCGGCAAATTCATCGCGCGCCATGAAGCGGCATTTGCCCAGCTGCGCCAGCTGCTGGCGCAAGTTCAGTGTATTAAAGTAGTTAGCCATGGGTGATACCTCGTGATGTTGTGTGTCTTATTGTTCGGTTCGCGTTTCAGCGAGAATGTACCCACATTACAACAGGAAATTTATTGCGGAAATTGATATATTCACAACGTCACATTGCAATTTTTGCAATGTAAAAAGAGGGAGTGGAATCGGTGGATTTACGCGATCTAAAAATGTTCCTGCACCTGGCGGAAAGCCGTCACTTTGGCCGCAGCGCCCGGGCGATGCACGTCAGCCCGTCCACGCTTTCGCGCCAGATCCAGCGCCTTGAGGAAGACCTCGGCCAGCCGCTTTTCGTGCGCGATAACCGTACCGTTACCCTCACGGAAGCGGGCGAAGAGCTGCGCATTTTTGCCCAGCAGACGCTATTACAGTACCAGCAGCTGCGGCACTCTATTGATCAGCAGGGGCCATCACTCTCCGGTGAGCTGCATATTTTCTGCTCCGTGACCGCCGCCTACAGCCATCTGCCCCCCATTCTCGACCGCTTCCGCGCAGCGCATCCGTCGGTTGAAATTAAGCTCACCACCGGCGACGCCGCCGACGCAATGGAAAAAGTGGTGACCGGCGAAGCGGATCTGGCCATTGCCGGAAAACCCGAAACCCTGCCGGGCGCGGTGGCGTTCTCAATGCTGGAGAATCTGGCGGTGGTGCTGATTGCCCCGGCCCTGCCCTGCCCGGTGCGTAATCAGGTATCGGTAGAAAAACCGGACTGGTCGACGGTGCCGTTTATCATGGCCGATCAGGGGCCGGTGCGCCGCCGCATCGAGCTGTGGTTCCGCCGTCAGAAAATCAGCAATCCATCGATTTACGCCACCGTTAGCGGTCATGAGGCGATGGTGTCGATGGTGGCGCTCGGCTGCGGCGTGGCGCTGCTGCCGGAAGTGGTGCTGGAAAACAGCCCGGAACCGGTGCGTAATCGCGTGATGATTCTGGAGCGCAGCGACGAGAAGACGCCGTTTGAGCTAGGCGTGTGCGCACAAAAAAAGCGGCTGCATGAGCCGCTTATTGATGCGTTCTGGACGATATTGCCGAACCACTAGCCAGCCAGAAAGAACCTGAACGCCGGGTTATGGGTTTCGTCATGGCACTCATAGCCCAGCTCGTTCAGCCGCGTTTCGAAATCCGGCTCGTGCTCGCCCAGTTCGAACGCCGCCAGCACGCGCCCGTAGTCGGTGCCGTGGCTACGGTAGTGGAACAGAGAGATGTTCCAGTGCGTGCCGAGCGTGTGCAGGAACTTGAGCAACGCGCCCGGTGATTCCGGAAACTCGAAGCTGAACAGGCGTTCCTGGAGCGGCTTTGAGGGACGACCGCCGACCATATAGCGCACGTGCAGCTTCGCCATTTCATCGTCGGAGAGATCGACCACGCTGTAGCCGCCTTCATGCAGCAGGCTGAGGATCTCTTTACGCTCCTCCACGCCCCGGCTCAGACGCACGCCGACAAAAATGCAGGCATCTTTCGCATCGGCAAAGCGGTAGTTGAACTCCGTTACCGAACGACCGCCCAGCAGCTGGCAGAACTTGAGGAAGCTGCCCTTCTCTTCCGGAATCGTCACCGCCAGCAGCGCTTCACGCTGTTCGCCCAGCTCGCAGCGCTCGGAAACGTAGCGCAGGCCGTGGAAGTTCACGTTCGCACCAGAGAGCACGTGCGCCAGCCGCTCGCCGCGAATGTTGTGCTGGGCGATGTATTTTTTCATCCCCGCCAGCGCCAGCGCGCCGGACGGCTCCGCCACCGCACGTACATCTTCGAACAGATCTTTCATTGCCGCGCAGATGGCGTCGCTGTCGACGGTGACGATATCGTCGAGATACTCCTGGCACAGGCGGAAGGTTTCATCGCCAATGCGCTTCACCGCCACGCCCTCGGCAAACAGCCCGACACGCGGCAGGTCTACCGGATGACCGGCGTCCAGCGCCGCCTTCAGGCAGGCAGAGTCTTCCGCCTCAACGGCGATGACTTTGATCTGCGGCATCAGCTGTTTAATCAGCACCGCCACGCCTGCGGCCAGCCCGCCGCCGCCCACTGGGACGAAGACGCGGTCGAGATGGGCATCCTGCTGCAACAGCTCAAGCGCCAGCGTGCCCTGCCCGGCAATCACCATCGGGTGATCGAACGGCGGCACCCAGGTAAAGCCCTGCTGCTGCGCCAGCTCAATCGCTTTGGCTTTGGCTTCGTCAAAATTCGCGCCGTGGAGCAGCACTTCCCCGCCAAAACCGCGCACCGCGTCGACTTTGATGTCTGCGGTAGCGACCGGCATCACGATCAGCGCCTTCAGCCCCAGACGGGCCGAGGAGAAGGCAACGCCCTGGGCGTGGTTGCCCGCCGACGCGGTAATGACGCCGCGCGCTTTCTGCTCATCCGTCAGCCCGGCCATCATCGCGTAAGCACCGCGCAGCTTGAAGCTGTGCACCGGCTGGCGGTCTTCACGCTTCACCAGAATGACGTTGTCGAGGCGCGAGGAGAGTTTTTCCATTTTTTGCAGGGGCGTGACCTGCACAGCTTCATAGACCGGCGCGCGTAGCACCGCTCTCAGGTATTCCGCCCCCTCAGGGGCGGCGGATAAGGGTTGTGACTCGGCCATCATTAGCCCCCAAGTTTCGATTTATCGCGCACCGCGCCTTTATCTGCACTGGTTGCAAGGCTCGCGTAGGCGCGCAGGGCGAAGGAGACTTCACGCTGGCGATCTTTCGGCGTCCAGGCTTTGTCGCCGCGCGCTTCCTGCGCTTCACGACGGGCCGCAATCTCCTGGTCGCTCAGCTTGAGCTGAATGCCGCGATTCGGAATGTCGATTTCGATCAGGTCGCCATCTTCGATGATCGCGATGTTGCCGCCGCTTGCCGCTTCCGGGGAGACGTGGCCGATGGAGAGACCAGACGTGCCGCCGGAGAAACGACCGTCGGTGATCAGCGCACAGGCTTTACCGAGGCCCATCGATTTCAGGAAGGTGGTCGGGTAGAGCATCTCCTGCATGCCCGGGCCGCCTTTCGGCCCTTCGTAGCGAATGACAACCACGTCGCCTTCCACCACTTTGCCGCCGAGGATGGCGTCTACCGCCTCGTCCTGGCTTTCGTACACTTTCGCCGGACCGGTGAATTTCAGGATACTGTCGTCCACGCCTGCGGTTTTCACGATGCAGCCGTTTTCTGCAAAGTTACCGTACAGCACCGCCAGACCGCCGTCTTTGCTGTAGGCGTGCTCCAGCGAGCGGATGCAGCCTTCAGCACGGTCGTCATCCAGCGTGTCCCAGCGGCAATCCTGCGAGAACGCCTGGGTGGTGCGAATACCTGCAGGGCCGGCGCGGAACATCTTTTTCACCGCGTCGTCTTTGGTCAGCATCACGTCGTATTGATCCAGCGATTCCGGCAGCGTCAGGCCGAGGACGTTTTTCACGTCACGGTTCAGCAGCCCGGCGCGATCCAGCTCGCCCAGGATACCGATGACGCCACCCGCGCGGTGCACGTCTTCCATGTGGTACTTCTGGGTACTCGGCGCGACTTTACACAGCTGCGGCACTTTGCGGGAGAGCTTGTCGATGTCGCTCATGGTGAAGTCGATTTCGGCTTCCTGCGCGGCGGCCAGCAGGTGCAGAACGGTGTTAGTGGAGCCGCCCATGGCGATATCCAGCGTCATGGCGTTTTCGAACGCCGCTTTACTGGCGATACTGCGCGGCAGCGCGCTGGCATCGTCCTGCTCGTAGTAGCGTTTGGTCAGCTCAACGATACGTTTACCGGCGTTGAGGAACAGCTGCTTACGGTCGGCGTGGGTCGCCAGCAGCGAGCCGTTGCCCGGCTGGGAAAGGCCCAGCGCTTCGGTCAGGCAGTTCATGGAGTTGGCCGTGAACATGCCGGAACAGGAGCCGCAGGTCGGGCACGCGGAGCGTTCCACCTGATCGCTCTGCTCGTCAGAGACTTTCGGGTCTGCGCCCTGGATCATCGCATCGACCAGGTCGAGCTTGATGATTTTGTCGGAGAGCTTGGTTTTACCCGCCTCCATCGGACCGCCGGAGACGAAGATCACCGGAATGTTCAGACGCAGGGAGGCCATCAGCATCCCCGGGGTGATTTTGTCGCAGTTGGAGATACAGACCATCGCATCGGCGCAGTGGGCGTTGACCATATACTCCACCGAGTCGGCGATCAGCTCGCGCGACGGCAGTGAATAGAGCATTCCCCCGTGGCCCATTGCGATACCGTCATCCACCGCAATGGTGTTGAACTCTTTCGCCACGCCGCCGGAGGCTTCGATTTGCTCGGCAACCAGCTTACCGAGATCGCGCAGATGCACGTGGCCCGGTACAAACTGGGTGAAGGAGTTCACCACGGCGATAATCGGCTTGCCGAAATCGGCGTCGGTCATTCCGGTGGCGCGCCACAGTGCGCGGGCACCCGCCATGTTGCGGCCGTGGGTAGTGGTGGCTGAACGATACTTAGGCATGCTTTATTGACTCCCGTCTGACTATTTAATGGGACGGTGCGTGCCGTCCCACATTTATACTTAGTGATTAACCTGATCCAACCAGCCGTATTTATCTTCTGTTTCGCCGGTGAAGAGGCCAAAGAACGCTTGCTGAATGCGCTTGGTGACCGGGCCACAGCGGCCTTCGCCCACCTGGATACCGTCTACGCTGCGAACCGGCGTGATTTCAGCCGCGGTACCGGACATGAACACTTCGTCTGCCAGGTAGAGGGATTCGCGGGACAGCACCTGCTCGCGCACTTCGATACCCAGATCTTTCGCCAGCTTGATGATCGCATCACGGGTGATGCCCGGCAGCGCGGAAGAGGTGAACGGCGGGGTAAACAGAATGCCGTCTTTTACTTCAAACAGGTTTTCGCCCGCGCCTTCTGAGATGTAGCCGTTCACGTCGAGGGCGATGCCTTCCTGATAGCCGTGGCGGCGCGCTTCGCTGCCGACCAGCAGTGAGGAGAGGTAGTTACCGCCCGCTTTTGCGGCGGTCGGGATGGTATTTGGCGCCACGCGGTTCCAGGAAGAAACCATTGCGTCGATCCCCTGATCCAGTGCTTCTGCGCCCAGGTAGGCGCCCCACGGGAACGCAGCAATGATCACATCGGTGTTGTAACCGGCCGGCGGGTTCACGCCCATGCCCACGTCACCCACAAAGACCAGCGGACGAATATAGGCGCTGGTCAGTTTGTTCTGGCGAATCACTTCGCGGCAGGCTTCCATCAGCTCATCAACGCTTTGAGAGACCGGGAAACGATAAATTTTGGCTGAGTCATGCAGACGCTGCATGTGTTCGCGATGGCGGAACACCACTGGCCCTTTGTGAGAATCGTAGCAACGGATGCCTTCAAACACGGAGGTACCGTAGTGCAGCGCATGGGACATCACGTGAACTTTCGCGTCTTCCCAGCGAACCATCTCACCATTGAACCAAATGTAATCAGCTTTTTTTGTCGTCATTTTTTCGTCCTGTCACGCTCAAGCGCGGATTTGTTGTGATGTGGTTGTGCTCTGGCAGATGGCAACATGGGCAACGTCTACCAGCTTTGATAACTGACTAAACAGTAAGTCGACCGGCCGCGGGCTGGCAACGGTTAATTCGATACTGATGTTCTGGGCGTCGGTGGCCGTTTCCATATTCATAGAGCAAATCTGAAAGCCACGGTGGCGAACCACGCGCAATACGCGTTCTAACGTTTCCGGGTTGAAGCGAGCCTGCACGGCGACCTGATGTTGCATCATGATAATTTCTCCAGCATTTGTGAGTTACTGGCACCGGGCGGTACCAACGGCCAGACGTTCTCAAGCTCGTCGATTGAGACATGAAGCAGGTATGGCCCTTCGCTTGACAGCATGGTGTCGAGTGCCGCTTCAACCTGGTCTTTACGGGTGATGTGCTGGCCAGGAATGCCGAAGGCGCTGGCCAGGGTGAGGAAATCGGGGTTATCGGTCAGGGTTGTCTCGCTGTAACGCTCCTGGAAGAACAGCTGCTGCCACTGGCGAACCATTCCTAAACGCTGGTTATCGAGCAACACGATCTTCAGCGGTAACTGCTTGCGCTTCACGGTGCCGAGCTCCTGAACGTTCATCATGAAGGAGCCGTCACCGGAGATACAGATCACGGTATCGTTCGGGCGGGCCACCTGTGCGCCAACGGCTGCCGGCAGGCCAAAGCCCATCGTGCCTAAGCCGCTGGAGGTGATGAAGTTCTCCGGGCGGGTGTAGGTCATGTGCTGGGCTGACCACATCTGATGCTGGCCCACATCCGTCGTCACCACGCTGTCGGCGGGTTTACGGTCAGACAACTGCTTCAACAGCAGCGGCGCATAGATGGCATCGCCTGGGTGATCGTAACGCCAGGCATGCTCAGCGCGCATGTCTGCGGTGTGCTGACGCCATGCGTTGATATCCAGCGGCTGCTCCAGCGCCGGTAACAGCGCGTTAAGATCGCCCTGCAACGCCACGTGCGCCTGACGCAGTTTGTTCATCTCCGCCGGGTCGATATCCATATGGATCACTTTGGCATTCGGCGCGAAGGTATTCAGCTTGCCGGTGACGCGGTCATCGAAACGGGCGCCTGCGACGATAAGCAAGTCGCACTCCTGCACCGCCAGGTTTGCCGCTTTAGTGCCGTGCATTCCCAGCATGCCGAGGTAGTACGGGTAGTCCGCGTCGACTGCGCCCAGACCTTTCAGGGTGCAGGTGGCGGGCATTTGCGTGGTCGCAAGGAACGCGCGAAGCGCCGGAACAGCCTGCGCCATACCCACCCCGCCGCCGACGTACAGCATCGGCTGCTTCGCCTGCGCCATCATCTGACGCGCTTCTTCAACGTCTGCATACGGGAACGCATCGTCGCTTTTCACGGTGGAGAAATGCGGCTCCAGATCGCCAGGTGCAACCTGGATATCTTTCGGGATATCCACCAGAACCGGGCCAGGACGGCCAGAACTGGCAACCTCGAACGCTTCGGCCATCACGCGCGGCAGCTCTTCGAGGGACTGAACGAGGAAGCTGTGCTTGGTGCAGGCCAGCGATAAGCCGAGGACGTCTACTTCCTGGAAGGCATCGGTGCCGATGAACGGAGAGGCCACTTGACCGGTAATCGCCACGACAGGAACGGAATCGAGCAGCGCGTCAGCCAGGCCGGTGATCAGGTTCGTTGCGCCCGGACCTGAGGTCGCCATGCACACACCGGTTTTACCGGTCGCGCGGGCATAGCCGATGGCTGCCATCGCTGCGCCCTGCTCGTGTCGGCACAAGAGGTGTTCCACGCCGCCGTCATACAGTGCATCGTAAATCGGCATAATTGCGCCACCTGGATAACCGAATACGGTTTCGACTCCCTGCGCGCGCAACGCATGTACTACCCATTGTGCCCCATTCATAGTTAGTTCCCCGTCATAAATCTGGAGAAACAGAATTTTGTGCTAGTCGTCATTCTCTGCTCCTCATTTAAGTTTTTTAGTCATAAAAAAACCCCCGGACCTTTCGGTGCGGGGGTCTTAGTTCGTTAAGGCTTGATTTCTAAGCCTTTCCTCGTCCAAGTGCAGCCCCGCACGGTGGGATAATAATCACCACCACGCTAATCACGACCAGGCTAATCACTCGTAGAAGGGCTGTCATTTTCAGTTCTTTTTGCATCTTGTTCGAAGGAATACCTAAAGAGTTATCACAGTTTTTAAATCAAACACAAGATTTATTTATGAAGGATTTGATTAGCAAGCGAACCAAATTTCATGAACGCATTGTTTTATATGAGGAAATTTGGAAGTGAATATTTTTCATTTTTTATTGCAGATCTAACCGTTAAAGCGCGCCTTTTTACATTTTGCGAGTGTGCTTCCACGGTGATGCAATGGTTTCAATGCCCCCTGAAAATCTCTGAACAGGCAGCGTAAATACGTCAAAAGAGGCTAAACAGAGCAAACAGGCACTGGCATAGTCAAACCAGGAGGTAGTACAAATGTCACTGTCGGTTGTTTATACGCGAGCAGCTCTCGGGGTAAAGGCTCCGCTTATTTCCGTAGAGGTTCATTTGAGTAATGGGCTGCCCGGACTCACGCTTGTAGGGTTACCTGAAACCACGGTTAAAGAGGCCAGGGACCGCGTTCGTAGCGCAATAATAAACAGCGGTTATACCTTCCCCGCAAAGAAGATCACCATCAACCTTGCTCCCGCTGACCTGCCCAAAGAGGGTGGGCGATACGATTTACCTATCGCAATTGCGCTTCTCGCGGCTTCTGAGCAGCTTAATACGACCAGGCTAGGCTCGTATGAGTTCGTGGGTGAACTCGCGCTCACAGGCGCACTGAGAGGCGTTCCCGGTGCGATATCGGGAGCGCTGGAAGCCATACGTGCAGGGCGGCAAATCGTTGTGGCCAATGAAAACGCATCAGAAGTGAGTCTTATTGCAGAAAAGGGATGTCTCATCGCCGGGCATCTTCAGGAAGTGTGCGCCTGGCTGGAAGGCCGCCATGAACTGTCCGAGCCGGAAGAGTGCGACGAGGCTATAGCGGATGCGCCAGAAGACCTCAGCGAGATCATGGGACAGGAGCAAGGGAAACGGGCGCTGGAGATTACGGCAGCGGGTGGGCACAATCTCCTGCTGATTGGCCCGCCGGGTACGGGCAAAACCATGCTGGCGAGCAGGCTAAGCGGGTTGCTCCCGCCGCTTAATAACCATGAAGCGCTGGAAAGCGCCGCCATCTATAGCCTGATCGGTTCGACGTCGTTGCACAAACAGTGGCGTCGACGTCCCTTTCGTTCCCCGCATCATAGCGCGTCACTGACGGCAATGGTCGGCGGTGGGTCTATTCCGGGGCCGGGTGAGATCTCGCTGGCACACAATGGCATTCTGTTTCTCGATGAGTTGCCTGAGTTTGAGCGCCGCGTGCTGGATGCGCTGAGGGAGCCCATTGAATCCGGTGAGATACATATTTCACGCACGCGAGCCAAAATAAGCTATCCCGCCCGTTTTCAGCTCGTGGCGGCGATGAACCCCAGTCCGACGGGGCATTATCAGGGCAACCATAACCGCTGTACGCCAGAGCAGACGCTGCGCTATCTGGGAAAGCTGTCTGGCCCGTTTCTCGACCGTTTCGATTTATCACTGGAAATCCCCCTTCCGCCGCCGGGCCTGCTCAGGCAGACGGATAAACTGGGTGAAAGCTCCGCGCATGTTCGCGAGCGGGTTATCGCGGCACAGGCGAGACAGTATGCCCGTCAAAACAGGCTGAATGCACGACTGGATAATGCAGGGATCCGACAGTTTTGTTCTCTTAACGTTGAAGATGCGGCTTGGCTGGAGGAGACGTTGACGCGCTTTGGGCTTTCCATACGTGCGTGGCAGCGCTTGTTAAAAGTAGCCAGAACCATTGCGGACGTGGAGGGCTGTACTGATATTGCGAGGAAACACTTGCAGGAAGCGCTGAGCTATCGGGCGATCGATCGTTTGCTTTTGCATCTGCAAAAGTTACTGGCATAAAAAAAGGGGCCGTAGCCCCTTTTTTTATTAGTCGTCAGACTCGGTGTAGTCTTCTGCACCTTCCATCTGCGGTTTACCGCCAGACAGCGTATGGAAACGTTTTGGACGCTTAATGCGAGCCATGTACTTGATCCATACACGTTCTGCTTCAGACTGCGGCTCACGCTCACCACGGCACACTGAGACAAACTGCTTTTCATCTTCAGTTGCAGGCTCACGTTTACCCAGATCCAGCTCGTTAAAGGCATAACCATGACGCTCAAGCAGCTGCGCCTCTTTGATGGTGAAATCGCCGTGACGAGAGAACCCGCGCGGATAATGTTTATTGTCGAAAAAACGATTAGTCGTCGTAAAGCTTTCCGCCATCCTACACGCTCCTAATTCTTTGGCCGAGCTATTTATGGCGCGGAGTATTAGTTACGCTTGACAGAGTGTAAAACAAAACATTTAAATCATAACGACAAATTATTTTGCGGAGAAAGATGTGGATACGGAATTGCTAAAAACTTTCCTTGAAGTGAGCAGAACGCGTCACTTCGGGCGAGCCGCTGAAGCCCTTTACCTGACGCAGTCAGCAGTCAGTTTTCGTATTCGACAGCTGGAAAATCAACTGGGTGTGAATCTTTTTACCCGCCATCGCAACAATATCCGCCTCACGCCTGCTGGTGAAAAACTGCTTCCGTATGCGGAGACATTGATGAATACCTGGCAGGCAGCGCGCAAAGAGGTTGCGCATACGTCGAGGCACAACGAGTTCTCGATAGGGGCCAGCGCATCTCTGTGGGAATGCATGCTCAGTCAGTGGCTTACCCGGCTATATCACTCCCATGGCCATTTACAGTTTGAAGCCAGAATTGCGCAACGTCAGTCGCTGGTTAAGCAACTTCATGAGCGTCAATTGGATCTGCTGATCACTACAGAAGCCCCCAAGATGGACGAATTTAGCAGCCAGATTGTTGGACAGTTCGGTCTGGCTCTTTATGCTTCTGAACCCTCAAAGATGAAAGCAGACCTGACCTATTTGCGGCTGGAGTGGGGACCTGATTTTCAGCAACATGAGACGGGATTGATCGCACCTGATGATGTTCCACAGTTAACAACCAGTTCTGCCGAGATTGCCTGTCAGCAACTCCCCTTGCTGAAGGGTTGCACCTGGTTACCAGTCCGTTGGGCAGATACCAAGCCTGGACTGCATACCGTGGTGGATTCCACTACCCTTTCGCGGCCGCTGTATGCGATTTGGTTGCAAAATAGCGACAAGCAATCGCAAATAAAAGATCTATTAAAAATCAATGTAATGGATTGATGCTGAGGCCAGCAGGGACGCTGGCTGCATTTAAGAATGCTGAAATCTCATCGGGTTTCAGGCAAAAAAAAATCCTTTGCCGAAGCAAAGGATTCTATATGGCAGGGGCGGAGAGACTCGAACTCGCGACACCCGGTTTTGGAGACCGGTGCTCTACCAACTGAGCTACGCCCCTAAAGTTTTTTGCCGTTAAGCCTGCCATTACTGGCAGGCTTAACGTCTTAATAAGTGGCGGAACGGACGGGACTCGAACCCGCGACCCCCTGCGTGACAGGCAGGTATTCTAACCGACTGAACTACCGCTCCACCGAAGACTGCTTGTACCACGCGGAGTAATGCAACGGCTTTCTCGTGAATTTCG
>NZ_JADBQQ010000027.1:0-1309 GCF_014895985.1 Enterobacter cloacae complex sp. P2B
TTTCTACGAGACCAGACATCAGAATACCACGTCTGAAGACCAGCATTTCCCAGATGCTCATTAACAGAATTACCAGAAGTATACTTTTCCGTTTTGATAAAAGAAAATGATAATATAGTGACGGAAAAACAAAAAGGAATAGCATATTAACTATCCCATGATATGTTGGTATGCCGAACTCGGTATAGTTATAGCCGCCCCTAAATTGCATAATCATTGGGATCCCACCAGCAACAACCACATCAGGTATTATTGCAAAGCACCAAATGATGAGCCATATTTTAGTCGCCCGCCAAGATGGCATAATATCTTTAAGACGAACATGATTAATACTGCCAGGAGTGATAAATGGAAGTGAAAAAATCAACCCCAGAACAACATTGATTGACAAAAACACCATCATCTCACTTGAGAGAGGGCTAATATTAGTCGTCAATCCAAGCGAATATAAGAAAATTGTAAACAACCAAATTGAAGCATATACAAACCCTGGGGACAATAAAAAAATACTCATTCTACATCCTCAGCTGTCGAAGTCTTCCACCTTCAATATATGAAAGTGCCAATACGACTTTATATACAAAATCGGGTATTTTAATCGTTTTTGAATCTAATTTATCACACAAGCAGAGCAGAATTTTTCGTGTCGTTGTTATTGGAAGAATATGTATAGCCTTTATGAGTAGTTTACTAAGGAGTTTTGTATCTTCCAACATCACTTCGTAAGATGAAAAGAGACTGTCCTTCACGCATTCCGGATGTTTTTCTTTCAAAACAGGGAAAGATTTTGACGCATATACAACCATTCTTTCCGAAGCTCTGCGCAAAGTTGGGGTATCACTGTCTTCTGCTCTTGCATCGGGTAAAAAATAAAAGTCATACTTTGCTTTTGAAACTCGGATGCCAAGTTCCTCATCTTCACAGCCGTAATGATAGAAAGTTTCATCAAAACCGCCAATTGTGTCAATTATATCACGCGTCAGGATAATGCCGTCACTTGCGAAGAAACGAGTGCTTATAATTCCTTCAGGCATGTTACGCGCCCCCAAATAACGACTGTCAAAATAGCGGAGGTAATTGCTGGTGTTGAGTCTGGCGGGATCGATTCGTATGTTAATTCTGGCTGCTGTATAGCTCTTATCATGGAAAAACGAAACGATCTTTTTTAATGCGTTAGGTTCAAGCAGATTGTCGATATCAATAAACATTATCAACGAATTTGTCGCGAGAGAAATACCCACGTTACGGGAAATTGACCTGCCAGAATTTATTTGGTTCCTGTGGAATAAAAAATTTATCTTATCTTTAA
>NZ_JADBQQ010000027.1:1344-29922 GCF_014895985.1 Enterobacter cloacae complex sp. P2B
TCTTTAAACGCTTCCGCATACGAGCCTGCGATTTCTGCAAGTGAAATTGGGCTACAATCGTCAATAAGGATTAATTCGACAAGGTTGTTTGGATAATCAATATTCAGTATAGCATCCATGAAGCGCTTAACTTTCGATGGTTCACAGTAAGCAGGGACCACTATTGAAATCTTATCATTGTACTGCACTAATGCACCTCGTAGAATAAATTATATTAAAGGCGTAGACTACTGCTAAACCGATGACGATGTTACTCACCCCCATATAATGGAAAATGGCAGGAACAATAGCCACTACCAGGCAGAAGGCTATCAACCACTTAATAGCTAATTTTTTTAACTGCTTCATTCTAATTAGAACCATACTGAGCAACTGATCTATAGCTAATATTGGTGTTAACCAGACAAATGTTTTTAAATAACTATATGCGTAAACGAGTTTTGCACCATAAAGGACGTGAATAATCATGTCGGCAAGAATTGTTGTAAACAGTGCGCCAGCACAGGTTACTGAAAGCGTAGCGAAAATACAGAACGGCAATTTTCTTTTTATTGTTGTAATATCAATAAATTTAAATATAAAAATTGGTGCGATTGCCTGAACAAACAGAATACATATTGCATACCAGTTATCGACTAACTGAAGTGCTGCTGCATAGTTCGAATACGTTTCTCCAGAAATTTTTCCTTCGAGATATACTCGATCAAATTTCATGGTGACCTGCTGCATAATCAAACAAAACCATACGGCGACACCAATCTTAAAATACGAAAAAATCTCAGAATCAACCTTCACGAATTTAAATCCTGTAGCTTTTCTGAAAGTATAAAAGATAAAGCCACAAGGTAAAAGTGATTCTATAACCCATGCCACCCAAAGATAATTTATTGGCAATTGATTCCTTACACCAATATAAATGACAATGAGTTTAATTATTGCAGCGAACATCAGCACGAGGCAAGGTAACTTGAGACGAGCCTGGCTTTGGTACCATGTTAAACCTACAATAAAAGTTTCTCGTAATGCAACAGATATGGCCAAACCAATAATGAACTGTCTGGACAGTCCACTGGCAGCAAAGATTCCCCATGCCACCATGCACAATGCAACGAAAACTCCTGCCGCTAGACGCAATAAAATCACGTTGCTCATAGTGGAGTTTATTTTTGATGGTGCATCCAGCAATTTAGGAATAACCACCTCAGCCCCACAGATCCATGTGCCTGTCATGAATATAGCCAGAATAACGAGAGAATATTGCCAGCTACTGAAATCACCAAAATTATAATGATTTATCAATAATCTGTTAATAATAATAATGATAACGAGTTGAGTGATTCTCTCGAGGCTAAGATAAAAAAAGTTCACAAAGACTTTTCTTTTATCTTCATCCGCCACATTTTTTTTAATGGCTGATAAGAAAAAATTAGACATCTGTCATATTCTTTTTAAAGTTATCGATCATTATTTCTATATCAGACAATACATTTTTATAGACATGGCCGAACTCATTTATAGTTCTGGTATTATCCGTAGGAGGGAAATACTCACCTTTGAAACCTTCATGCCATTTGATCGTACAGCCAGTTTTACTTGCAATTAAATCTGCAATATCAGATGCTTTGGTATTTACACCAGAAGCAATGTTATAGATCTGATGTTCATTCTTACGGCTGATGAGGTAAATCATTTCTGCAACATCCGTAACTGAAACATAATCTTTTGCATATGCAGGCGCAACATACATATCAATATGTTTATTCGAAATTGCATTTCTTATTATGCTTGGCAGGAATAACTTACTTTTTAACGCCAAACCGTAAACGTTACTAGGTCTGACAATAATCGTATCTCGGCTGCTTTTAAGGCATAACTCTTCACTTACCAGTTTAGTAAGGTTAAAAAGTCTTCGGTTATCGCTGCTGCATACCGTAAGATTATCATTTTCCGACGCGCTATCTTGTTCCATATATACGCGCGTTGATGAAATATAGATTAATTTCGAGAACTCAGCGCGTTCCAAAATTGATGCCAGCAACTCGGTGTTTGATTTATATACATCAAATGGTGTGTTTGCACAATCACCATTGCCAGCAGCATAGATGACAATGCCCAGATCTCTATCAAAAAGAGTCTCATCATCGCGTGGCGGGACTTCAACTTTTTCCCCCTTAGCCAGAAGGTTTTCCACGATTTCACTACCAATGAAACCACGTCCACCGATCACTGTATAATGTGCTTTCATAACGTTTTCTTATACTCAGCGAGTGTAATTAATTTGATGTCTTTTTCAGAGAGGAGTGGTGATGTTATCGGCCAGTCAATGGCAATATCCGGATCATTCCAGATAATCCCACCTTCATCCTTTGGATCGTAAAAATCAGTACACTTATAGTGGAAATCGGCATAATCGCTTAATACGCAGAATCCATGGGCAAACCCAGGAGGAACGTACAACTGGTTATTCTTCTCGCCTGAAAGAAGTACACCAACATATTGGCCAAACGTATCAGAATCTTGGCGAAGATCCACTGCAACATCATAAACTTCACCGCTGATTACGCTAACTAATTTACCCTGAGGCTTCGTTTTCTGGAAATGCAGTCCACGTAGAACATTTCGACTCGAACGTGAGCGATTATCCTGTACAAAAGTACCTTTAATTCCTGCATCTTCATATTTTTCTTTATGCCAGGCTTCAAGAAAAAAACCGCGAGAATCACCAAAAACCTTAGGCTCAATGATCACACAATCTTTTAAAGGTGTTTGAATTACGTTCATTATAAATCCTTCGGTGGGAAAGAATCTCTTTCCCATCTACTTTGTGAGTTAATTTCAGATTTTGGTACTGACTTAAAATACTTAACTGTTGTTTTCTTTCCAGAGTAAGTCACAGATGTCATCAGTAGGATTAAATGCAGTAGGTGCATTTAGCAATATTTTGCGCACCCGTTCATAATCAAAGTTGCGACATGAGATATCCAATTCTGCAAGAATATTTTTCATTTCACTCCACGGAAGCATGACTTCATTAGCCGTTTTAATTCGTGGATGTTGTGTTATAGAGACGTTATCGCCTATTAAAAGCTCTTCATAAAGCTTCTCACCAGGCCGCAGTCCCGTCGTTTTGATAGCAATATCACCATAAGGATTTTTATCATCACGGACGGAAAGTCCCTGCAAGGCAATCATGCGGTGGGCGAGATCAATAATTTTAACCGGGTCGCCCATATCCAGCACAAAAACATCTCCCCCACTACCCATTGCTCCAGCCTGGATCACAAGCTGCGCTGCTTCAGGAATGGTCATGAAATAACGGGTGATATCAGGGTGCGTTAATGTTACCGGACCACCAGCAGCGATTTGTTTTTCAAATAGGGGGACAACCGAACCGGACGAACCTAACACATTCCCGAACCGGACCATGCTGAAGCAGGTTTTACTCGATTCTGATGCCAGGGCCTGCAGAATCAGCTCCGCCATACGCTTTGTTGCACCCATTGTGTTTGTTGGCCGCACAGCTTTATCTGTAGAGATAAGAACAAAACTTTCGACGCCACAATTTTCGGCAGCTTGAGCGCAGCACAAAGTTCCAAAGATATTGTTACGGACACCGTCAATAACATTGAATTCAACTAGCGGAACATGCTTATAGGCTGCCGCATGGTATATAGTCTCAACGTTAAATGCCTTGATTAGCCTTTCAAGATGTTCCATATCCTGAACGTTACCTAAAATTGGGTAAATCTTAGTATTCAAGGATTGTGTCAGAATTAAATTTCTTAGCTCAGAATCGATAGAATAAAGTGAGTATTCTGATAACTCGAAAAGAATTAGTTGTGAAGGTTTATTTTTGATTATTTGTCGGCATAGTTCAGAACCAATAGACCCTCCTGCGCCAGTGACCATGACCGTTTTATCAAGAATATTCTTTGAGACTAATTCAGGGATCGGTGAAACAGGGTCGCGACCTAACAGATCGGTAATTACTACTTTACGTAAAGCATCGATTCTCGCTTTTCCTTCAACCAAGTCAACCATTCCCGGAATCGAAAGCACCTCACAAGGTAGTCCTTCGAGGGTAGAAATCACCTCATTTTTTCTCGCACGGCTGGCACTTGGCATCGCCAGCAGAATTTTCTTAGCCTCATACTTCTCGATTAGCCATGCCAATTTTTCTGGCGAAAACACACTTACACCATGGATAACCTGCCCCTGTAATGAGCGATTGTCGTCAACAAACGCAACGGGATAGTATTCATCCATCTGACTCAACGCGGGAAGTAACTGTCGTCCTGAAGCTCCGGCCCCATATATGATGACGCGGGTTCCCAATTTTAAGCCACGATTAACTAGCATTCTCATTCCAAGGCGCGAGCCCGCCACAAGCAATACCCCGAACGAGAAATAAATAAAGGGGATGGTTCTTGGAAGATAGAGGTTTGTGTAAAAAGCGGCAATAATCAGGAGTAACGACGAAATTAGCATTCCAAGAGAAACAACAAGCAGTATTTTCGCGGTTATGTAACGTATTACAGCTCTATAAAGTCCAAGTTTTACAAAGATGGCAAGAGTAATTACTATTATTGATGTGAGCAGTAACCAGTGGGATACGCTAGTTAACGGTGTCATAGAATCAATACGAACCCAAAATGCAAACCAAAATGCACACGTTAACAAAACAACATCAATGGAGAGTGTAATAATCCGTTTTATTGGTCTTGGCAAAGAAATTAAATAAGTTAGCATACTAAAAACTAGTCGCCTCGTTAAAGCTTGCTATTAATTTATAAAATAGTACCGGGAGGGCATATGGCATGCTCATCCACTGTTGCACTATATCCACCCACTGTTCCCGCTTGCAGAAAAGCCGATCTCCCAATATTCGCACCACCGGCAAGATGCACGCCAACCCCTAAGTGGGCAAAATCACCAAGAGTCGAATCATGATCCACCGTCGAATGACTATTAACTATCGTACCTGCCCCTAAGGTTGAGTTTGCGCCAATAACTGCACCGGCTAAAACTACGCTCCCGCTCCCCAAGGTAGCGGACGGACTCACAAATGCAAAGGGGTGTACCAGCGTTGTAGGAGTAATACTTAAACTTTGAAGCTGATGGTGGAATACTTCTCTTAGCTTATTATTGCCAATGCCTATAGCAATATGTTTGGCAGTGTCCGCATAGAGATTAAGATCTGATGTTTTCCCAATAACATGAATCTCTGAAGTATTTAAGCACGATTCATTATCATCGAGGAATACAATCTTTTCATATCCCAAAAGTCTAGCAGTTTCGTACAGCGTACGTCCATGCCCTCCAGCTCCTATAATGATCAGATCATTCATTTATGCATTCTCTTTGTCTTTGACTCCAGCCCCACATTTGAAAGCGATAAATATCAATGGTAGCCACGCGATGATGATGCCAACAATTCCATCAATTTTTGCAGAAACGATTAAGTATGCAATTGGGAACAACCACACAATATTTATTGCAATCGCCGCCAATGTTACCGGAACATGGCTCTTATATTTGCGGGCAAGAATTTGATAGCAATGGCTTGCATGTGCTTCATAAACTTTTTTACCAGCCAGTAATCTTCTAAGCAAGGTAGTAGTTGCATCCACAATAAAAATGCCAAGCAGACAAAGTTCAGCGAACAAGACATGTGAATCTAGCTTTGCAAAATAAAGAATCATCAGGCCAATAGAAATACCTAAAAAACCACTTCCAGCATCCCCCATGAAGATCCTTGCCACAGGGAAGTTCCACACAATGAATCCTGCGGCAGCCCCAGCGAGAGCCAGTGCAATCATCGTCATCGCATCAGGAGAACCAGCGTTTTGGCTAAGCGTTATTATAACGACACTGCACAGAGAAAAAGTAATGGCTTGAGAGCTTGCAAGACCATTAATGCCATCCATAAAGTTATATAGATTCAACATCCACACAAGATAGACGCTTCCTATGATTATTCCAAACCATGACAAAGATACGACATAGCCAAATATATCAATATCCGGAAACGTTCCTAAGAAATAGAGACCTATTGCTGCTGCTAAGAAATGCATCAGCAAACGCCAGCGCGCAGCAATGTGTCCATGATCATCGAGAAAACCGATAACCGCAATCAATAAGCCCGGCACGAAGAAGCCTAAAAATGTCTCATAAGAGATATGTTTTGTCAGTACCAACCATAGTAATGCAGCTAATAATGTTAATACTATAGCAACCCCTCCACCGCGCGGCGTCGGCACACTATGTGAGCTTCTTTGGTTTGGCTGATCAATCACATTATTCTTGATGGCGTACAACCTTAAACCCCAGGTCATCGCGCATGAGATAAAGAATGCAAAAACGACAATCCCCAGATACAACATTATTTTTTACCTTCAATAAAATTCTTCGCTGTTTTTACCATCGTTTCCTGCAACGTAACGGGTGGAGTCCATTGAAGCTGTTCCCTTGATTTCGTTGAGTCGACTTCCAGATCGCCATACAGTTGGTCATATATACTTTTTTTCCTCATTGCTGAAAGAAAAATTTTAAGTAATGCCCGAGGGAAATAAACAATCCGCGCTGTCATGCCCATCCCGGTAGAAAATGCCGTAATCATTTCTTCAGTTGAAGGATGCTCCTGGTCAGCCAAAAGATAAAGTTCATTTTTTGACTTTTCATTTGTTGTACATTCACTTATAAAGCTCACAACATTGTCTAGTGAAACAAGGGCGCGCTTATTTTTTACTGACTTAAAAGGCAGAGGCAGGTTTTTAGACACTAACTTTAATAAGCGTTGAATATTACCCGGAGCATTTGGACCACAGATTAAAGCCGGACGAACGACTGTTATTGCCATATTACTACCTGAAAATGCCTTGAGAAGGCTTTCCTCGGCTTCCAGCTTGGAAATAGCATAATCTGACGTTGGTCTGGCAGGTGTCGATTCACTGAAAGGGATTCCCGATGTGGAATTACCATTTACTCCAATTGAACTGACGAAGATGAAATGTTTTACGCCACAGTTTGCAGCGTCATTAGCTAATTTCATTGTCGCATCATGGTTGACACGACGAAATTCTGTCAGCGCATCTTCAGCATCATCTTTAAGGATATGAGCTCTTCCTGCGGTATGAATGACAGTATCACAACCTTGTAAAAGCGTAGTCCAATTCGTTTGAGCCGAAATATCGCCAAGATTATACATTCCCTGTTCAATATTTTCTTCTCGACGCGTAGTGAAAATTACCTGGTGACCTGCTGATCTTAACGTTTTGACTAAAGCAGTACCGAGAAATCCAGTTCCCCCAGTCACTAAAATTTTCATTGTCGTCCCCTATCAGCTAATTAACCATATAAATATCGAGGCGGACAGCCCTTAACGATTTTGATAATTTTGTACAATCCAGGTCTTATAATTCCCGCTTTTAACGTTTTCTACCCATGTCGTGTTTGCCAAATACCATTCAACTGTTTTACGAATCCCACTTTCAAATGTTTCCGCAGGCTTCCAGCCAAGCTCAAGTCCAATTTTCTCAGCATCAATCGCATAGCGGCGGTCATGGCCCGGACGGTCAGCAACATAGGTAATCTGATCGCGATACGACCCCTCTTTAGGCACAATCTCATCCAGCAGATCGCAAATCGTATGCACCACATCCAGGTTTTGCTTTTCGTTATGTCCACCAATGTTGTACGTCTCCCCCGGTTTCCCTTGGGTGACCACGGTATAGAGTGCACGCGCATGGTCTTCAACATAGAGCCAGTCGCGGATTTGATCGCCCTTGCCGTAAATAGGCAGCGCTTTGCCGTCCAATGCATTCAGGATAACCAACGGAATCAGTTTTTCCGGGAAATGGTAAGGGCCATAGTTATTTGAACAGTTGGTGACGATGGTCGGGAAACCGTAGGTACGCATCCAGGCACGAACGAGATGATCGCTGGAGGCTTTTGACGCTGAATACGGACTGCTGGGCGCATACGCGGTAGTTTCAGTAAAGAGTGGCAGCTCAGTTGATGCAGGATGCTCATCAGGATGCGGCAAATCTCCATACACTTCGTCGGTAGAGATGTGATGGAAACGAAACGCTTTCTTCGCCTGCTCATCAAGCGTGGACCAGTACGCACGGGCGGCTTCCAGAAGCACATAAGTGCCGACGATATTGGTTTCGATAAACGCAGCCGGGCCCGTAATAGAACGGTCAACGTGGCTTTCAGCAGCCAGATGCATTACCGCATCAGGCTTATGATTTGCAAAGATCCGATCCATGGCGTCTTTGTCGCAAATATCGGCATGCTCAAAGGCATATCGGTTGCTATCACTAACTTCTGTTAGCGACTCCAGATTTCCGGCATAGGTGAGCTTATCTACATTGACGACATCGTCCTGTGTATTTTTAATAATATGTCGCACAACCGCTGAGCCGATAAAACCAGCCCCGCCCGTCACAAGAATTTTCACGTTATCTGTTCCGTCTAGTGTATATGTCTGGATACTGGGGTTCTGAAACCTGAGTGTTTAATAATGGTTTCAGAAATTGAGCACGCTACCGCCCCTGGCTTAACAGCTACCAGTGCACTGAGCGATGTTTGATTAATGATTTTGCTTGTCTGGTTACAGACAAAAACTGGCGTTAATTGTCGTCCTAAACGACCAGAGAAACAAGCACAAATCGCTACAAAGCTGCTGAGATTTGAATCAGATAACCCTATGTAATCATTAAAATTAATAACAAAAAAACGGCAGTTATCATTTTGGTTATGTCTCAACACCAAAAATGATAACTGCCGTTTGTTCTGGACGCGGAAGGAATATCAGTCGTTAGCCAACAGCTTCTCAATCCGGCTTCTGAACTTCGCCCCTTCCTTCAGGTTGCGCAGCCCATAGTTCACAAACGCCTGCATGTATCCCAGCTTCTTACCGCAGTCGTAGCTGTCACCTGTCATCAGCATTGCGTCAACGGACTGTTTTTTCGCCAGTGCTGCAATTGCATCGGTCAACTGGATACGATCCCAGGCGCCTGGCTCAGTTTTTTCCAGCTCCGCCCAGATATCGGCATTCAGGACATAACGGCCAACCGCCATCAGATCCGAATCCAGCGTCTGCGGCTGATCGGGTTTTTCGATGAATTCAACGATGCGGCTCACCTGCCCTTCCGTCTCCAGCGCTTCTTTTGTCTGGATAACGGAGTACTCGGAGAGATCGCCCTTCATGCGTTTCGCCAGCACCTGACTACGGCCCGTTTCATTGAAACGAGCCACCATTGCCGCCAGGTTGTAACGCAGCGGATCGGCTGAAGCGGTATCGATGATGATGTCAGGAAGAACAACGATGAATGGGTTATCACCCACTACCGGACGGGCACACAAAATCGAGTGACCCAGACCCAGCGGCTGTGCCTGACGCACGTTCATAATGGTTACGCCTGGCGGACAGATAGACTGCACTTCTGCCAGCAGCTGGCGTTTGACGCGCTGCTCAAGCAGCGCTTCGAGTTCGTAAGAGGTGTCGAAGTGGTTCTCAACCGCATTCTTGGACGAATGGGTAACCAGGACGATTTCTTTGATCCCTGCAGCAACAATCTCGTCGACGATGTATTGAATCATCGGTTTGTCGACGATCGGCAGCATCTCTTTAGGAATGGCTTTAGTGGCGGGCAGCATATGCATGCCCAGGCCTGCTACCGGAATGACTGCTTTCAAATTAATCATTATTTCTTCCACCTTAAAATGGTTGACGAATTATAGCTCTTAAACCTGTTTTCGCCAGCATGATTTGCCGTAATCCTCTGGCAATGTTACGCCTTAGCCCCACAAATTTCTGTAGTTGCAATCTGAATAGATCACACTTCTGTGCCAGGAATAGTCTCAAAAAAGAAAGTTGTCGATTATCTGTGCGGAAGCGCAAAATTCAGCCTTTCCACATTCACTACCTGCTGATCCACCCGGTCAATATCCACCGAACTCTGCCCTTTCTCATTCACCGCTTTGATGTTCGCCAGCGACAGCAAGGTTTCGTCTTTGGCCATAAATTTACCCCGCACATCTTTACGCAGGTCGAAGTTGATCTTCAGCGCGGGGCCAATAGCTGCCTCCTGCATCACATTGATATTACGTAAGAAAAGATGCTGCGGCTTATTGTGCAGCTCAAGCGTCGCCCGCTTCATCTCCACGTTGGTGATCGCGACAAAGGAGGTCGCATTACCGGATGAAATTTGAATTCCGCGCAGCTTATACGCTAGCTGGCGATTATCCAGATGGATATTGTTAAGCTTGAAGTTCTGCGGGATGGACAAATAATCGCCTTTAATAACGCCATAGCCGATTAACATTCCGGCACTATTGACCATGTCGACATTATCAATAATGAAATTATCACAGCCATAAATGGCGACCGTTGCGTTGTCTATACCCGCCTTTTTACTAAAATCGGGGGTAATATTTTTGGCCTTTATATTGCGGATAACAAAGTGTTTCCCGTTCTCAACGTGCACCAGCTGGCGACAGTTGCTGCCGGTGATATTTGCCACCACGAAGTTCTTCACGGTTTGCTTTTCCGGGTAGTCGTTATCGTAGGTGCTGCCGGCGAGGCCGATGCCGATGCCCCAGTTGATCTTGCCGTTGGTGCAGTTGATGTTATCGATCACATGATCGGAGATGAGAATATTGCGGTCATTGATGGCAACGTTCCACTCGATCGCATCGCCCTGCAGATGGCTGAATTTGCTGTTGGTGATCCGGGCGCCATCAACCTGATTGTGAAAGCCCTGGCGCAGGATGGCGTAGTTAGCCTGGCTCACGCTGATGTTATCAATCACCAGATTGCGCATCACGCGAGGTTTCTTGCCACCAATGTAAATCTGCGTCACCGGCCCAAATCCGCTCATTGCCAGCCCTTTGATCGCGCAGTCCGAGCCGCGAACGTCGAGCGTGATGTTCTCCGTGCGCCCACTGCCTTCACCGATCACTTTGCAGCCTTCCTGCAGCACAAAACGCCCACGTCCGTTGCCGGTCAACGCTCCGCGGATCAGCAGCGTTTTACCGTCGGGAATGAAAATGCCCGTATTGATGTTTTCGCAGGTAAGTCCGGCCGGGACAACGACGGTGTCACCGTCCTTAAACGCCTGCTTAAAAGCGGCGATCCAGTCGTTGTTATTGTACTGATTAATGGAGACCGTCTTTCCGCTTGCCGCCCGCGCCATGCGGGACGACAGCAGCGGCGAGGCCGCCAGAACAGACAGAGAAGAGACAAAGGTGCGTCGGGTAATCTTTTTCAGCATACAACCTCGGCGTTACAGCGTTTGCAGCAGGCTCGCTAACTGGCGATTGATTACCTGCTGGTTAAAATCGGTTTCAACTTTTTGTCGGGCATTCTGGAGCACAGGCTCCAGCGCCTGCTGGTCGATGTCGCTGAAGGCCGCTAATCGATCCGCAAGGGCCATCGCGTTATTCTCCGGCACCAGCCAGCCGGAATGGTCAGACTTAATCAGTTCCGGGATCCCGCTGTGCAGGGTCGAGACCACCGGAATACCGACGGCCATCGCCTCCATCAGCGCCACCGGAATACCTTCCATATCGCCATCAGCGCCCGTTACCGAAGGCAGCAGGAACACGTCCGCCTCATCGAGCATGGCCTTTACCTCATGGCTCGGTTTGAAGCCCGGCATCTCCACCACATCGTCCAGCTGATACTGTTCGATCAGCGTGCGCAGACGACGCTCCCACGGCCCAATGCCCAGAATGCGATAGTGGAACGCTACGCCGCGCGCTTTCAGCTGGCGGCAGGCTTCTATCGCCACATGCAGCCCTTTCTTCTCGGTCAGACGGGCTACGGAGATGATCTGCAGCGGTTTTCCCGGCACCTTAACCGGGCGGCGAGTGAAACGCGTTAAATCAACGCCCATACGCGACACGGCAATTTTCTCCCCCGGACAGCCCATGCTTTTCAGTCTCCCGGCCCACAGGTCGCTGATGGGCAGCATCATATCGCCGCGGCGGAAAAGCTCCTGATACTCCGGCGTGTAGTGGTTCAGCACCTCGCGGCTGGAAATGTCGATACCGTGGAAGATGGTCGCAATTTTTCCGTCAATTACACCAAGCTCACGCAGTTTCGCGGCAGTGACCCCCGCCGGGCCAAAGTGGGCGATAAACACGTCGGCACGATACGGCTGCGCCGTTTGCCCGCAGATGGCCGACAGAATTAAATTGCGAGATTCCGATCCATAGCGGGAAACGTTCAGCGCGCGCCACGTCGACGCGCGGTGGATCCCGCGTAACGTCTGGCTGGCCCGGTAACGTAGCTTGCTCAGCTTCCCGGCCGGTTCGTCCTGCAGCCAGCGGGTCTTGGCCTCCAGCCCATACTGGGCATACGCCGCATGGGTATTTTTGGTGTCGCCCTTTTGCAGGGCGACGATCTCCACGTCATATCCCATATCGATAAACGCGGTAATTTGGTTCAGTACAAAGGTCTCAGACGACAGCGGAAATTTCAGTAAGAAGAAACCAACCTTCATTTCCCCTCCCGCACGCGGTCAAGTACCGACTTCACCATGTCAATGCCCTTCTCGCGCTCGGCTTTCACCGTCACCGCCAGGCGTTCATTGATCGCGGGCAGTTGACCCAGGGTGTCCCCCACCATTGCACCGAGCGATCCGTCCAGCAGATGACGAATATCCACGGCCATCTCCGGCATACCAAGCTGCTGCATTATCCCGGCGGACTTGTGCTCATAGTTAATGGCGATGGCCGGCGTGCCAAAGTTCATGGAGATAATTGCCGAGTGCAGACGGGTACCCACGGTCAGGTCGCAGGCTGCGAGCAGTTTGCCCATCTCCAGGTCGTTCAGCTCGTCCATCACCACGTGGTAGCGGGACGGGTCGTTCACCAGGTTGCGCAGGTTCAGCGCTACCATGCGGTCATCTTTGTTGTAGCTGTCGATGCCGGTACAGGTTGAGAGCGCCAGCACCTGGTAACCGCTGTCCAGTACGCGGTTCACCACGTCGGCGAACGCTTTCTCATAGGCTGCCTGGGTGGTGCCAAGACGCTTATCGAACGGGGCGAGTTCACGCAGGGTAATCGCAACGGTCTTCTGTTTCGCCGTCACGTCGAGCCAGTGCTGCACCGCGTAGCTCGGCTGGAAGTTATCGTCCTGGTGATCCACCAGCCAGGCGGTATCCACGCCGTGTTCTACTTTAGAGGTGTCAATTTCGCTACGCTTCATCATGTCGAGGCTGACCGATTCACGCAGGATCAGCGCGTCGCAGTGGCCAAACACATAATTTGCCAGTTGGTTAAACTGCGGATCCTGGAACGGCCCGACGCTGTGGCCGATCATAAACAGCGGCTTTTTCGCCATGAAGGTGCACAGCGCATGCTCAAACTGCGGCACGCCGTAGAGATCGACGAAGAACGAGCCGCCGACCTGAATAATGGCGTCATAGCCGGAAAGCAGACGCACGAAGTCCGTAAAGCCCTGCGCGATCGCGATGTTGCGCAGCCTGCCGGTGTCGGTGACGCGGGAAAGCAGCACCTGATGCTGGTAGCGACGGCGCAGCACTTTCTTCACGCGCCCCATCACGCCCGCGGCGTTGTTGTGCTGTTTCATCTGGCTGTAAAGCGGGTCGCCCATCACCGGGCGGTTCAGTAACCAGGATGAGCTGACCGGATAACGGCTCATCACGTCCACTTCAGTCTCAGGCTTAAGGGTGTTAATTGCATCCAGTAAACCGCGCAGGATGGCGCTGTCGCCACGGTTGCCGCAGGTATGGTTGCCAAGAATTAATAATTTCATAATGGCCTCTTAAAGAACTAGCCTGCGCGAAGCAGCGTTTTCATTTTTTCGTTACGGCAAAACTGGCGCTTCAGCTCTACCACCAGCGCGTTGCGCGAAAGCACAATCATCACGCCAAACGCCAGCGCGCCCGCGGCAACCTGCACCGCCAGCAGCGCGGCCAGCGGCAGATGCCCGCTGAGGATAATGCCCAGACCGTAGCTCACCGCCAGGGTCGGCAATGAGAGATAGAACGGCAGCCACAGGCTCAGGATGTACTGACGGTAGCTGGAGCCCAGCACCGGTTTGATCATGATGAAGTAGCTCAGAACGGTATTGACGATCTGCACCAGCAAGAAGCCCAGCGTGACGCCGATGGCGCCCGCCATATGCCCGCCGACGATAATCGCCGGAATAAACAGGAAAGTTTTGAACACGTTGAACTTAAAGCTGATATCCACGCGCGCCTTCGCCATCAGCAGAGAACCAATCGGATTGCCCACGGAGCGCAGCAGCCCCACCACGCACAGCAACTGCAGGATCGGGATAATGCCGTTCCACTTCTCGCCAAACACCAGCGGCACGAAGTTGCTGGAAACCACCATCAGCCCCAGCAGCACCGGGAAGTTGATAATCCCCACCACGGAAAGCAGCTTGTAGAAGTTGACGCGCAGCTTCTCGGTGTCGTCCTGAATCTTGGCGAACGCCGGGAACAGCACGCGGGTGATAATGGGGTTCAGCTTCATAGGAGGAACAACCGCAACGTTATAGGCCAGGTTGTAGCCCCCCGCCACGCTCGCGCCCAGGATGCGCGCCAGCACCAGCGTCGAGAGGTTGGTATTCACATAGTTAATAATGCTGTCCGCCGTCAGCCACGCGCCAAAGCGCAGGTTGGACGAGACGGACGCGAGAGAGAAATGCAGCCCCGGACGATAAATCTTGCGGCCAAAGTAGCCGAACAGCAGCGTACGCACGGCAGAGTTAACCAGGTAACCGAGGATAGCGGTCATCGCCAGCGGCCAGAAATGGGCGCTCACCACGGTAAAGGTAAAGCCCGCCAGCACCGCGCTGGTCTCGATCATGCCGATCTTGTTGAACTCCAGCTCTTTTTGCATCAGCGCACGGAACTGCTGCCCGTGCGGGATCACCACAAAGGCAAACGACAGCGTGCGCATCAGCGGGGCGAGATCCGGGTTGTGCAGCACGCTTGCAATCACGTCGCTCAGCAGGAACACCAGCACAAACACGAAAATCCCCAGCCCCACGTTCAGCCAGTAGAGCGTGGTCAGCTCGAGATGGCTAATCTCTTTGCGCTGGATAATCGAGTTGGCGATACCAAAGTCAGACAGCGTGTCGGCCAGCGCGATAATCACCAGCGAGACGGTCAGCAGGCCGAACTGGTGATTATCGATAATGCGCGCCAGCACCGTCATCTGCACCAGGCCGAGGCCAATGATGACGATGGTCGCCATCGCTGACCACTTGGCGCCGCTGATGGTTTTTTCACGTAAGCTCATCTTAGTACGCCGCTTTGTTCACGAAGCCTTTGAAGATGGTCAGAAAAACAATCTTGATATCGAACCAGAGGCTCCACTCGCGGATGTACTCCAGATCGAACTCGATGCGTTTTTCCATTTTTTCCAGCGTGTCGGTCTCGCCGCGCCAGCCGTTGATCTGCGCCCAGCCGGTGATGCCCGGCTTCACCTTATGGCGCAGCATGTAGCCTTCAATCAGCGAACGGTACTGCTCGTTATGCGCCACCGCGTGCGGACGCGGACCAACAATCGACATGCCGCCGGTAAAGACGTTGATGAACTGCGGCAGCTCGTCAAGCGAAGTGCGGCGCAGGAAGTTCCCCACGCGGGTGACGCGCGGATCGTTCTGCGTCGCCTGGGTCACCACCTTGTCGTTCTCCATCACCTTCATGGAGCGGAATTTCCACACCATGATCGGTTTACCGTCCATGCCGTAGCGGGTCTGACGGAAGATAACCGGGCCGGGAGAGCTCAGCTTCACCGCCAGAGCGATGCAGCACAGCACCGGGGAAATGAGCAGTAAAATCAGGGAAGAGAGTACGATATCTTCCACGCGCTTGAGCACGCGGTTAATACCCGACAGCGGCGTGTCATACAGCGGTACCACCGGTACGCCGTTCACCTCTTCAATGCGGGAGTGCAGAATGTTGAAGGTAAACACGTCCGGGATCAGGATCACCGAACAGGTGGTGTCCGCCAGCTCGCGCATCAGCTGCTTGATGCGGGTTTCGTCTTTCATCTGCATGGCGATATAGACGTTATGAATTTTTCCGGCCTTCGCGTCTTCAATAAGCTGCGCGTAATTGCCCGCCCAGTCCGCAGGCACGCCGCCCGGCTTCGCGTCGTGGTAAATCCCCACCACTTCAAACCCTAACCACGGCTCTTTGCGGAAGCTGTCGAGCAGCACTCTCCCGACCGGTAAATCACCCGCTACGGCGACGAAACGACGGTTATAGCCGCGGTTACGCAGCCAGCCCGCGCCAAAGCGGATCAGGGAACGGCACACCACCATGCCGACGCTGGTTAACAGGTACCAGCAGAGATAGGTCACGAAGCGGTTGTCAAAATCATGGCTGAACGCCACCAGGCCTGCGCTAAAAATCAGGCTCAGGGTCCAGTTCTGCAGCAGCAGCATCAGTTCAGTGGTCATTTTCACGCCGCGCCACGAGCGGTAGAAATCGGTCATTCCGCCGATCATCTGAAACACAACCAGCGCAATCAGGGCCATCAGAAGATGCATATATAAGAACGGCAGCCCGCTGATCCGACACACCGCCCACAATCCACCGACCATGATGGTGATATCAGAAAAACGCTGCACCATAGAGATTAACGATGCATTCGTTCTCGCTCGTTCGCGTTTTTTTAGATTCGTCATCGTTGTTCCTGTATTCGGTTCCCCCTCCCGCCGGGAGGGGCAATTGTTACTGATTCAACAGCGCCAGAATGTCCTTCGTTCGGGCTTCCATCAGCGCCGTATCAGCGCGGGATTCCACGTTCAGGCGCACCACCGGCTCGGTGTTGGACGAACGCAGGTTAAAGCGCCACTGCGGGAACGCCATGCTGATGCCGTCCGTACGGTCAATCTCCAGCGCGTGAATGGCAAAGTGCTGTTCAACGCGGGCAATCGCCTCGGCCGGCTGCGCCAGCTTGCTGTTGATCTCCCCGCTCGCCGGGAAGGCAGCCATACGATCGCGTACCAGTTCTCCCAGGCTCTGCCCCTTCAGGCACAGGAGTTCGGTCACCAGCAGCCACGGGATCATCCCGCTGTCGCAGTAGGCAAAATCACGGAAATAGTGGTGCGCGCTCATCTCACCGCCGTAGATGGCGTCTTCTTCGCGCATGCGCTCTTTGATGAAGGCATGGCCGGTTTTAGACATCACCGGCTCGCCGCCCGCGGCCTTCACCACGTCGACGGTGTTCCAGGAAAGACGCGGATCGTGAATGATCTTCGCGCCCGGGTTTTTCTCCAGGAACGCTTCCGCCAGCAGGCCAACGATGTAGTAGCCTTCGATAAACTGCCCTTTCTCGTCGAACAGGAAGCAGCGGTCGAAGTCGCCGTCGAAGGCGATGCCCATATCGGCACCGTGCTCAATCACCGCGTTGCGGGTGTCGTCGCGGCACTCCGGCAGCAGCGGGTTAGGAATACCGTTCGGGAAGTTACCGTCCGGCGTGTTGTGTACCTTGACGAAGGTCACCGGCACGTTCAGCGCCTTAAAGCGGGCTTCCAGCGCATCGACAACCGGGCCGGCCGCGCCGTTGCCGGAGTTGATGACCAGCTTCAGCGGCTTGAGGTTCGCCACGTTGATGTAGCCCAGCAGGTGGTCGATGTACTCTTTCTGCAGGTTAATCTGCTTGTAGCTGCCGCGCTTCGCGTCGCTCACCGGCGGGAAGTCGTTGGCTTCCGCGAGGCGCTGCACGTCGCGCAGACCGGTGTCGCCGCTAATCGGACGCGCGCCCTTGCGCACCAGCTTCATGCCGTTGTAGTCCATCGGGTTGTGGCTGGCCGTCACTTCGATACCGCCGTCCACGCCGAGGTGGAAGGTGGCAAAATAGATCTCTTCGGTACCGGACAGGCCGATGTCCAGCACGTCCACGCCCGCGTCCTGCAGCCCTTTTGCCAGCGCCAGCTTCAGGGATTCACTGGTCAGACGCACGTCGCCGCCCAGCACGATGGTCTTAGGTTTTAAATATTCGCCGTACGCGCGACCGATGCGCCACGCGATGTCTTCATTCAGCTCTTCGCCCAGCTTGCCGCGAATATCGTAGGCTTTAAAACAGGTTAATTTTTCCATGATGACCCCTTTTTCAGGCAACAGTTGGCCCTGACCACTTAATGGCCAAATTTATTTTTGTCATTCGTAGGCCCGGCAGGCGCAGCGCCGCCGGGCATGATGCGGCGTGCTACACGCGCCCGTAGCGATCCTGGAAGCGCACAATATCGTCCTCTTCCAGATACGAGCCGGAGCGCACCTCAATTAAATCGAGAGGAATTTTCCCCGGGTTTTCCAGACAGTGCGTGGCGCCCAGCGGAATATAAATGGACTCGTTTTCACCCAGCAGCTTCACTTCGCCGTCGATGGTCACTTTGGCCGTACCCGCCACCACCACCCAGTGTTCAGCGCGGTGGTGGTGCATCTGCACCGACAGCCCCTCGCCCGGCTTCACGGTGATGCGCTTCACCTGATAGCGGTCGCCCGCGTCGATGGAGTCATATTTGCCCCACGGACGGTACACTTCACGGTGAATGTGGTGTTCGTGACGGCCATCGGCCTTGATCTTCTCAACCACTTTTTTAACGTCCTGCACGGCATTGCGGTCGGCAATCAGCACTGCGTCTTTGGTCTGGACAACCACCAGATCCTTCACCCCGACGGTGGTGACGAGGCCAGACTCGGCGTAAACGTAGCTGTTTTCGGTTTTGTGGCTAATCACATCGCCGTGATGGACGTTACCCTCCGGGGTATGGGCGCTGATCTCCCACAGGGAGGACCAGGAGCCAACGTCGCTCCAGCCTGCATCCATCGGTACCACCACCGCGTCAGCCGTGCGTTCCATCACGGCGTAGTCGATAGACTCTTCCGGGCAGGCGAGGAACGCCTCTTCATCCACGCGGATAAAGTCGAGATCCGGGTCCACCACCGCCATCGCTTTTTCGCAGGCGTTCAGAATATCCGGGCGGTATTTGCGCAGCTCTTCGAGATAGCGTCCGGCGCGGAACAGGAACATCCCGCTGTTCCAGTAATATTCACCGCTGGCGACATAGGCCTGGGCGGTTTCGAGATTCGGTTTTTCGACAAACTGCGCCACGTCAAACGCCACGCTATCGCCCTCACCCGGCGTTACGCTGCCGCGACGGATGTAACCGTAGCCGGTTTCCGGCAGATCCGGCACGATGCCGAAGGTCACCAGCTTGCCGCTCTCGGCGTAAGGGATCGCGGCACGCACCGCGTCGCGGAATGCGTCTTCCTGCTGGATAACGTGATCTGCCGCCAGGACCAGCATCAGCGGGTCACAGTCAGGGCTGCTGCGTTTTGCCGCCAGCGCCGCCAGGGCGATCGCGGGCGCGGTATTACGTCCGGCAGGCTCCAGGATGATGTTTTCCGTGAGCTTGTTCAGCTGACGCAGCTGCTCGGCAACGATAAAGCGGTGCTGTTCGTTACAAATCACCACCGGGCTTTCACACTCCACGCCGTGCAGACGGTTTACCGTCGTCTGCAGCATGGTGAGATCCCCTTTCAGGCAGAGGAACTGTTTTGGATAGAGCACGCGGGACAGCGGCCACAACCGGCTACCAGAGCCACCAGCCATCACAACCGGATACAAAGTGGTTTGACTCATGATTTATCCCCGTATATCTGCAATAAATTGGCTCAGCACGTTCTCTTTCTCGAGCGTGCGTTCGGCATATTCACGTGCCACCGTGTTCACTTTTGGCATGGCGAGTGCCTGTTCAATGCCGGTGACCAGCGCCGGGACCGATTCCGGCTCCACGCACACGGCAATCCCCGGATAGCTGTCACACAGCTGGCCTAATTCGGTTTCGGCTTCGGCCGTAATCACCGCGTTACCGCCCACTGCCAGAATGTTGGTCAGCTTGGACGGCAGCACCGCATCCGCCGCGCCGCGTTTTTGCACTACCAGATGGCAATCCGCCATTTTCAGCAGCGCGGGCAGCGCATCGTACGATTGCAGCGGGAAAAACTTCACGTTGGTCAGGCCGCGTTGACTGGCCATCTTCTCCAGCCGCGCTTTTCCCCCGCCCTGTCCGACAATCACAAACGTCCACGGCTGTTCGATCAGCAGCTGGGCCGCTTCAATAACGCTCTCCAGCCCCTGCTTTTCGCCGATGTTGCCTGAGTAAAGAATGATTTTTTGGTCTTCAGGCAAGCCGAGCCGGGCGCGCAGCGCCTGAGCCTCTTGCTCCGTCACGTCGCGAAAACGCGCCACTTCGGACCAGTTCGGGAAGAAGATCACCTTCTCCGCCGGGACGCCCTTCTCCTGCGCTTTGTTCATCATCGAGCGCGAGATCGTTGAGACGTAATCCACGTTGTGTAAGCCACTGCGCTCAAAGGCGCTGGCGAGCTTCGCCACCTTGCCGCCCTTGCCTTTCCCGGCCATACCCAGACCGAGCATAGCGTCCACTTCATAATCCTGAATGTGCAGCAGGGTGCGCGCGCCGGAGAGTTTTCCCAGCAGGCGCATGCCCGGCGTGCAGAACAGCGTCGGCACCACGCCGATAATGCGATCCGGCTTCCAGCGACGCTGCGCCATCAGCGGGAAGAAACTGCTGAGGGCAAAGCTGCCCAGATGAATTAAACGTTTCAGCGTCGAGGGCTGTTTCGGCACGTAGAGCGGGCAGCGCCAGACGGTCGCGGCCCCCTCTTCACGGCGATAGCGCCAGCTGGAATAGCGTTCGCCTACCTTCCACTCCGGGTAGTACGGCGGGGCAGTAATCACCCGCACGTCATGTCCCTGGCTCGCCATCCACTCCACCATCTCGCCGGTGTATTTCCCGATACCGGTTAATTCCGGCGAGTAGTTAATTCCGTAGACGAGGATTTTCATAGTCCTGGCACCTCGGCCTGACGTTCCGCGAGGAAGTACGCCCGACTGTTGTCATGGACGTTGTCGCTTGCCAGCAGCGCCTCTGGCGTTAGCCAGCGGTAATCGTCATGCTGAGAATCAGGCAGACGCAGGTCTGCCTCACTCACCTTCAGGCGGAACCCCAGCACGATGTAGTGCGTGGAGAACCCGGTGCCCGAAAAGTTATCGTCATAGAAGTGCTGCCAGACCCCGTAAAACTGGCCCGCTGCCATCGGCAGCTGCAGGCCCAGCTCCGCCAGAGTGAGACGCTCAAACGCATCAACCAGCGTCTCATCCTTCTGCACGCGCCCGCCGGGCACGAACCAGAAGCCCTGTGCAGGACGATTGGTTCGTTTCCCCAGCAAGAACTCGCCGCGTTCGTTCTCCACGATCAAATCAATCGAGATGAGCGGAGTGGAACGCACTACCGTGGCAAAATCTTCCTGACTTAAAAACATCGTTACCCCCGGAAGCGGTGCTGGTTTTCCAGGAACCACTGGTAGGTGCTGGCCAGCCCCTGCTCCAGTGAGACCTCGTGATACCAGCCCAGCTGATGCAGACGGGTCACGTCCAGCAGCTTGCGCGGCGTGCCGTCCGGTTTAGTGGCGTCAAACACCACGCGGCCCTTGTAGCCCACCACCTGCGCGATGGTCTGCGCCAGCTCGCGGATGGTGCAGTCCACGCCGGTACCCACGTTAATGTGCGACAGCATCGGCTCGGTGTTTTCCTGCCACACCTCGCGATCCAGCTCCATCACGTGAATGCTGGCAGCCGCCATGTCGTCCACGTGCAGGAACTCGCGCATTGGCGTTCCGCTGCCCCACACCACCACGTCCGGGGCGTTTTCGGCAGTCGCCTCGTGGAAGCGACGCAGCAGCGCCGGGATCACGTGGGAATTGCTCGGGTGGAAGTTGTCGTGCGGTCCGTACAGGTTGGTCGGCATCACCGAGCGATAGTCGCGGTTGTACTGACGGTTGTAGGACTCGCACAGCTTGATCCCGGCAATTTTTGCAATCGCGTAGGGCTCGTTAGTCGCTTCCAGCGTACCCTGCAGCAGCTCGCTTTCGGCGATCGGCTGCTTCGCCATCTTCGGGTAGATACAGGATGAACCGAGGAACAGCAGCTTGTTCACGTTGTGCAGATGCGCCGCGTGAATGATGTTGCTCTCGATCATCATGTTCTCGTAGATGAAATCCGCCGGGTAGGTGTTGTTAGCGACAATGCCGCCCACCTTCGCCGCCGCCAGATACACCTGGTCAATGCGTTCGTTCGCAAAGAAGTCCTGTACCCCACGGCTGTCGAGCAGGTTCAGCTCGTCACGGGTGCGGACAATCACCTCTACGTCACCGCGCTGTTCCAGCTGGCGGACAATCGCGGAACCCACCATTCCGCGATGACCGGCGACAAAAATACGTTGTTTTGTCATTCTCAGGACTCCAGCGCGATGGCAACCTCGTAGCCATGAGACTTGAGCAGGGAGTGTTTTTTCGCTGCTTCAAGATCTTTGGCCACCATCTCAGAGACCATCTCCTGCAGAGTGGTTTCTGGTTTCCAGCCCAGCTTCTCGTGCGCTTTGGTTGGGTCGCCCAGCAGGGTTTCTACTTCAGCAGGACGGAAGTAGCGCGGGTCAACCTGGACAATTACGTCGCCTGGCTTCACGCCCGGCGCGTCGTGGCCGGTCACGGATACAACGATACCCTTCTCTTCCACGCCGGTGCCTTCGAAGCGCAGTTTGATGCCCAACTGCGCCGCAGCCATCTCAACGAACTGACGCACGGAGTACTGCACGCCGGTCGCGATAACGAAGTCTTCTGGCTGTTCCTGCTGCAGCATCATCCACTGCATTTTCACGTAGTCTTTGGCATGGCCCCAGTCACGCAGGGAGTCCATGTTGCCGAGGTGCAGGCAAGATTCCAGACCCTGAGCAATGTTGGCGATCGCGCGGGTGATTTTACGGGTCACGAAGGTTTCGCCGCGGCGCGGGGATTCGTGGTTGAACAGAATGCCGTTACAGGCGTACATACCGTAGGATTCACGGTAGTTCACGGTGATCCAGTAGGCGTACAGTTTTGCTACCGCATACGGAGAGCGCGGGTAGAACGGCGTGGTCTCTTTCTGTGGAATTTCCTGCACCAGGCCGTACAGCTCGGAGGTAGATGCCTGGTAGAAGCGAGTTTTCTTCTCAAGACCGAGGAAGCGAATCGCCTCCAGCAGACGCAGGGTACCCATGGCGTCAACGTCAGCAGTGTATTCCGGGGACTCGAAGGAGACCGCAACGTGGCTCATCGCCCCCAGGTTGTACACTTCATCCGGCTGTACTTCCTGCAGGATACGGGTCAGGTTGGAGGTATCGGTCAGGTCGCCGTAGTGCAGGTGGAATTTCGGGTTTGCCGCGTGAGGATCCTGATAAATGTGATCCACACGTTCGGTGTTGAATGAAGAGGCACGACGTTTAATACCGTGCACTTCATACCCTTTCTCCAGCAGCAGTTCTGCCAGGTAAGAACCATCCTGCCCGGTAACGCCGGTGATGAGAGCGACTTTAGACATGTTTATATTCCTCTACTTATGAATTTAATCAGTTTCAACGCGTTCGCGTATCACCACTGCGGGGTTGCCACGGCAAACTTTATTTGCCGGTAGCGATTTAAAAACGCTGCTGCGGGCACCGACTACCGTGCCATCGCCAACAGAAATACCTGGTGCAACAAAAACATCCGTTGCCAGCCAGCACTTTTCACCGATCACAATAGGCGAAGCGGTAATATCAAAATGCGGGCTCATAAAGTCGTGGCTGCCGGTGCACAAATAACACTTCTGTGAAACCACCGAATTTGCGCCAATCGTAATCTCGCCCAGGGTATATAACACCGCGTCATCCCCTACCCAGGCGTAATCCCCGAGGGTTAATTTCCAGGGGTAGGTAATCTTTACCGAAGGTCGAATAACTACGTTTTTTCCGATTTTTGCGCCAAACAGGCGCAATAAAAAGGCTCGCCAGCGGTACAGTATTTGCGGCGACCAGGCAAATAAGGTTGCCTGAACCGCCCACCACAGCTGTACCTTAATACCGTTCCCGCCCCGAAAACCTTTCGGCACGGAGAAACCTTTTAAATCCTGCATTGCGTTTCCTTATATTCAGGCTTTGTTATATAAGGTTTTCGTTTTACCTGTGGTACGCAGGCGTAATAAATAAGACAATTCCGCCCAGAATCCCGGCACGCGTAATATTTGACGCTGCACCTTTTTTGCATCCTGGCATAATTCCAGATTATTAGACGTTGACACGCCTCCCATCGAAAATTCAGATACCAGCCCTTTAATTCGACGGAACGGGTAACCTGATTTATACAGGCTGGCGGCCAGCGCATAATCGGATGACACCTTGTACTGCAAATCGTAAGGCTGTTTTTTCAGACCGTTTACCGGGAAGAAAATGGCCTGATGGCTGGCCGGCAGGCTGTGGTAGATATACCAGCCTGGCTTGGCGCTGCGGCAGACTTTATGCCCGTCGCCAAAGTCGAGCAGCGCATCGCCAATATACATGGCATCCTCTTTCTGGCGCGCCAGCTGACGAGCAAACAGCGCCACGTCGTCGTGGAAAATATCGCCGGAGTTGAGGAAGATGGCATAACGGCCCTGGGCCATAGTAATGCCCTTGTTCATCGCATCGTAGATGCCTTTATCTTTCTCGCTGATGTAGCGTAAGTTGAACTCACCGTTGAGTTTTTCCAGAAACTCCGCCGTGCCATCGTTCGAGCCGCCGTCGACCACGATCCACTCAAAGGTGAGGCTTGGATCGCGCGCCAGGTTGCGCAGCGAGCGCCAGGTTTTTACCACCCCTTCGTAATTACGAAAAGCGACAGTAATGACGCTAAGAAACATAAATCACCTCATTTCGTCATACGTTCGTAATATTAAGCGCCTTACGCAAAATAAACGGACAGACAATCAAGAAAGCATATTCCGGGCTAAATATTGACCCGGTAAAAAACAGCGACACCGGCGTAAAAAGATAAAGCTGCACGCGAAAGTTCTGGTTATCACCAAACGCGTTGATCATCATTTTGAAAACTTTAAACAGATACCACAGCGTCAACAGTACGGCGAACCATGAAAAATAAATAATTAACAGATACAGACCATTGTCTATGGTTTTACCGACATCCGCACCGTTAAAGATTCCGAATGATGCAACATATTCGTAAAGTGAGCCGAATCTTACTACACCATCGATATGGGTTAAGGAATAACCCACCATCACCAGCGGACCAATGATGCGATAATAGGACGATGACCCTTCCGTTCCCAAATCACCCAGACGTTCTGAAATGTACGGAAACGCGAATATGACGCCCACTAAAAATACCGTCAGAGAGATTATCGCCAGCGGCAGTTTTTTCTTAATCGCATCTTTGTTCAGGTACTGGAACGCCCACTCCAGCAGGTAAAACAGGATAAATGTCATTACCCCTGAGAACGATCCAGACAGAACGATTCCTGCAAGAATCATAGCATCGGTCTTAGGCGTTTTGATACCAAACTGTTTGATGCTGAGCCAAATTGAGATTAACGCCAGAGCGAAAAACGCCGGTTCAAAATAGAGCGCCGTTGTACGCTTACCACCAAACTTAATGAAGTTCAGTACATAGCTGTTACTGTAAATGAGATATTTCGAAATTATCTCCATCAGGCTGCTGCCACCGGTCAAAATAATCTGCGCCATTTCCAGTGCGGCAAGCACAACAATTAACGCAACGGCAATATAAAAGAACCTGAGGATTTTCCGATAATTGTGCGGTGAAATAGTTTTGAAGCGAATACTCCAGACCATGCCAATAATAATAACGATATAAACAAACAGCATGGTTGAAGTGACGTATTTACTGGCATCCAGCGACTGGCCAAAGATGTAGTTAAACAGCGTCAGGCCCGTGCCCAGCCCCAGGGCAATCATCAGCTTCTTCAGGTTGATTTTATCGACATACAGCAGAAGCAGAACGGGCAAAAAAGTCACGATGGTTATCGGGAAGCTTTCGCCGAGCTGGGCAATTTTAACGTTGACCAGCAGGTAGATCAGCGGCAGCAGCAGATAACTACAGATTCTGATAGAACGAGACATACTCCTCCAGCATCTGTTGTCCACTGTAGGCCTTGCGGCTGCGGTTGCGGAACGATTCCAGGTCAGTGCCAAAAACGGCCTCGGCGATCTGCGCCTTCGGCAGCTGCACCAGAGGCAGGACCTCGTGCGCGGCGAAGGTTTTTCCGCCCGATTTTTCCAGCACTTCGCGCGCTGCATCGCTGTGGGTGGCAATCACCGGCACGCCGATGGAGAGCGCCTCGCAGAGGATCAGCGGGTAATTATCAACGCGAGAGCTGAACACCAGTGCGTCCATACCATTCAGGGCGCTCATCAGCTTGCGCTTGTCGGTTTCAAACCCGTGATTTACCACGTTAGCGCCTTCGAACGGCGAGAATTTGCCAAAGGTATGCAGTTCAATTTTGTCACCCAGCGCCATCATGTCGCGCACCAGCTGCTGGTTGGTTTTGCCGTCGTAGCGCAGATCGTGCGCAACGATGGCAATTTTCGGTTTGCCCGCGGTTTCAGCCACCGGCGTCAGCTCGGCCAGGATGGCTTCCGTCGCCACGTCGATACCGTTGTTGATAATCTGACAGCGCCCTGCCCCATACAGGCTGTTGAAGGCGTCGGCCACGTGCTGGCTCGGGGAGATAAACGTGCAGCCGAGCGAAAGCATGTCGCGGAACAACTGACGCTTTCCGTGTACCAGCTGATGCGCGCGATCCACCTTCACCGGCGGATAGTTGTTCAACGTCGGGCATTTCTGGCAGCTATCTTTCCAGCCTTCGCAGCCGTCGGTAAACGCGCAGCGTCCGGTTACGCTCCAGTGATCGTGCAGCGTCCAGACGAAGCGGGTGTCGGGCTTGTGGGCCTGCACCTTCTGACAAAACGCCACCACCTCTTCCAGATTCAGCCAGTAGCTGTGCAGCACGTGAAAATGCAGCACAACCGGGCCGGTAGTGCGGGTCACGGTGCGATATAGACTGTTCAGGTTGCCAAACAAGTCGCGGTTAAACAGGCGGAACAGCGCAATGTTGGCAACAGAGGTCAGACGCGGCGTGTGCTTGTGCACCTGCGGGAAGTTATCATGGCTGACGCTTTTCTTGCCGCCTTTGCCGTAGCCGTAAATAAACCGGGACTGAAGTCCTTTTTGCAGGGCACGCTGGTGCAGATCCAGCGCCACGCCTGCCGCTCCGCCTTCTGCGAGGCGTACGTTAAATTGCAGAATGTTCATTTAATCACCTTCACGCGGGCTTTCTCTCCCACCACCAGCGCGTTATCCGGAATGCTGTCCAGCACCACGCTGCCCGCCCCGATCGTCACGTTGTTACCAATCGTAATGTCGCCAATCATCACCACGTTCGCCCCCAGCTCGACGTTATTGCCGATCACCGGGCAGGCCAGGCTGTCCGGCCCGCGGTTGCCGATCGTCACCCCGTGGCGAATGGTGAAATCATCACCCGCAACCACGAACTTGTTGATCACCACCGCATAGCCGTGGTGGATGGTAAAGCGGCGGCCAATGGTGGCAGCGGCCTGGATTTCATAGCCAAAAAAGCATTCGGTGATGATGCGGTACAGCACCAGAATCGGTGCCGCCCAGATATTGTTCAGTACGTTTTTCTTGCGCCACACCGAGCAAAAGTGCGCGATGCGGTACGCCAGAACCATGCAGCACGGTCGCAGGCTCCAGCTGTTTGCGCGGCAATCTTCCAGAAACATTATTTCCCCCGAAGCCCGTCAGCCAGACGCTTGCCGTTACGCACCGACAGCAGCGTCAGCAGCGTACGCCAGTTCATGCGCTTATTGCGGATCTGATACAGGGTAAAGAGCTGATACTTCCGGCTGGCACGGTCAAACTTGTCCTTGTGCTTGCGGTAAAAATGGAAATAGCCTGAAAACTTCTTCGGTGAGGAGGTGATCTGCATCTCCCCGTGGTTGATGTGCAGGATCTGCGTGGCCTCTTCCACTTTCCACGGCTCGCCGTACTCCACCACCATCCGCAAGAAGATGTCGTAATCCTGCGCGGCCTTCAGTTCGGTATCGAACAGGCACTCTTTAAAGCGCCACGCCCAGGTAAAGACCTGATTACCGATAATGTTGCGCTTGTAGAACAGGCGACGAGAGTACGGTGATTTCGGATACAGCGGCAGGCTCGCGGGCTGCGAGTAAACCTCGCCCTGGCAAACATAGTCGTTGGCATACAGAAAAGCGTGCGTGACCAGCTGCTCTTTATGCGAAAGGAAGACGGACAGGCGGTTCGGCGTCCATTCGTCATCGTCGTCGATGCCGGTCAGATACTGCCCTTTGGCCTGCATAATCGCCTGATTACGCACCGCGCACGCCCCGGAGTTAATCGGGTTATGGGTGTACATCACGCGCGGATCGTTGAGTTCGGTGACAAATTTTTGCAGCTGTTCATACGAGGAAGAACAGTCATCCACGATGATCAGTTCCCAGTTATCGTAATCCTGACGCAAGACCGACTTAATAGCGCGGATCGCCAGCTGCTGACGGTTCCATGTCGGCATATAGATAGAAACTAAAGGGCGTTGTGTGGTCATCTTTTCCTCCTACCCCTCACCCCGGCCCTCTCTCCTGAGGGGAGA
>NZ_JADBQQ010000027.1:29943-159784 GCF_014895985.1 Enterobacter cloacae complex sp. P2B
TCTCCCCTCAGGAGAGAGGGTTAGGGTGAGGGGGGGTGTTTTGTTATTTGCTGTCAGACTTGTATTCGTACTCGTAATAACCGTAATCCTGGTACCCGGTCGCACGACGGAAGATGGAGTTCAGGATGACCCCTTTCACCTCAATGCCGTTCTGCTCGAAGCGGCTCAGGCTGGTTTCCACTTCCTTCAGGGTATTCACCGCATAGCGCGCCACCATCAGCGTGGTACCCGCATGACGGCCAACCACGGCGGCATCGGTCACGGCCAGAATTGGCGGCGTATCGATCAGCACCAGGTCATAGTTTTTGCTCGCCCACTCAATCAGCTGGGTGAAGCGTTCGCTCATCAGCAGTTCAGACGGGTTCGGCGGCACCTGACCACGCGGGATCAGGTCGAATCTCGGAATCGAGGTCGGCTTGGCGCTCTGGCTAATCTCTCCCTGACCCAGCAGGATTTCCGACAGACCGTTCACGTTGTTGGTGCCCAGCAGTTCGTGGGTATAACCCTTACGCATATCGCAGTCGATCAGCAGCACGCGCTTGTTGGTCTGGCTCACCACGGCCGCCAGGTTGGCACAGACAAAGGTCTTACCGATTGACGGGCTGACGCCGGTTAACATCAGGACGTTGTTTTTAGCCTGCATCATGGCGAAGTGCAGACTGGTACGCAGGCTGCGGATCGCTTCAATCGCCAGGTCGGTTGGGTTACCCACGGCCAGCAGCTGGCTCTGTTTGTAACGCTTAACGCCCTTGATGGTCTTGACGCTGTCACGGGATTTTTGCCACTCAGACAGCGGAATGCTGGCATAGACGTTGATACCACTCTCTTCCAGCACCTGCGGGCTTTCGATGCCGCGGTTGAACAGCGAGCGCAGCAGGACGCCAACGATTGAGAGCATCAGGCCAAGAATGATGCTGCCGAGAATAATCAGCGCTTTCTTCGGCTTCAGTACGCCAGGCTGGGTAATGGCCGGGTCGACGATGCGCACGTCGCCCACGGTGCTGGCCTCGGTGATTTTCAGCTCCTGCTGTTTGTTCAGCAGCTGCATGTAAACCTGCTGTCCGGACTCCACGTCGCGGGTCAGACGCACGATCTCCTGCTGCGTTTTCGGCATCGCGGTCACGCGGTCGTTCAGCTTCGCCTTCTCCTCTTCGAGAGTGCGGCGCTTCTCCAGCAGCGTGCGGTAGGCCGGGTGGCGTTTGGTGTAAAGCTTGGAAATCTCTGCCTCTTTGAAGGTCAGCTCGTTGAGCTGCGCATCAATATTCACCATCGAGTCGAGAACCGATTTCGCCTCCAGCGGCAGGTCGACGGAGTCTTTATCCTGACGGTAGGCGTTCAGCTTGTTCTCAGCATCATCCAGACGGGCACGCACTTCCGGGAGCTGTTTAGCGAGGAACGCCAGGCTTTTCGCCGCTTCCGCCGACTTGCGCTCGACGTTCTGCTCAAGGTAGTTGCGGGTAATGCTGTTCAGGATGTCGCGAATTTGATCCTTATCTTCACCGGTAAAGGTCATGCTCAGCACGCCGGTGTCCTTACCGTTTTCGGTGACGGTCAGGTTGTTCTGCAGATTGTTGATCATTCCCAGCGTGGAGAATTTGGTGACGGTGAATTCACCGCCCTCCTGGGCGTGGATCGCGCTAACCATCATGCTAACGCCGTCTTTGTTCAGCATCTGCCCCACTTCGCCGCGTGCGCTAAAGCCCGCATCGCTGGTCAGCTGATACTGTTTCGGGCCCAGCACCGTCAGGGTAAAGGTTTGATCCCCCGCCCCTTTCGGCAGCACAAAGTCAGTGACCTTTACGGTGTCATTGCTGCGCCCCATCAGACGGTCCCAGCCGGCACCGAAGATCGGGAACGTATTTTTGGTGACGGAGATGTCGAGTCCGAGGTCGTGAACCGTTTTACCCAGCACCAGACGCGACTGGATCAGCTGAATTTCAGCGTCGGATGCTGGCGGTTTGTTCGCCAGCGCGGAGCCGATATCCTGCACCAGCGAGTTGCCGGTATTCTGCTCGATCTGCACCAGCGCGTCGGCGCTGTAGATAGGTGTGGCGAACAGTGTATACACGACGGCCGCTGCGGCAAACACGGCAGTAATGCCAAGCACCCACCACTTTGCCTCGATAACCGTGCCGACCAGGCGACCAATATCAATTTCATCACTGCCCGAAGTCGGGGCGGCAGAAGGTCTTGTTTTTTCTGTCATTGTTATCCCTGCTGAGCTTTCAGTGCCTGCGCCCACTGTTGGGCAGACTGGTCAAGTAAGGTGTAAACCGCCTCGAAGGCTTCATGGCTCTTGCGATACGGATCGGGGATTTCGCGTTCGTTGTCCCAGTGACCAAACAGCATCACCTTGCCGCGCATCTCCGGAGCGATATCGCACAGCGCATGAATATGGCGTTTTTCCATTGCCAGAATCAGGTCATACTCCCGGCACATGCGGCCGGTGACCTGGCGGGCGATATGCCCGTCAAGAGAGAGGTTGTGATCGCGGGCCACGCTCGTGGCGCGCTCGTCGGCACCTTTGCCCACCAGCGCGCCCAGCCCTGCGGACTCGACCGTTAACTCGGGCTGGTACTGTTTCAACAGCCGTTCAGCCGTGGGGGAACGGCAAATGTTCCCCACGCATACCACCAGAATTTTGTTAAACATCGCGGATTACCAGGTATGAATGTCGCGCGCCGTATCCGTCATGTAGCGAACGCCACTGATGGTTGGCAGCAACTGGTTGATCAGACGGTTCCAGCGGGCAACCGGCGCGGTGGTGACGTAAACCACATCGTATGGCTGGAGACGGAACTCCGTCGCCATCACCAGAGACGTCGCATCGGACATATCCAGCTGGTAGATGTTGGCAATCTTGCCCTTCGCGCTGCCTTCACCCTTCAGCGGACGGATGACGAAGATACCGGTCGCGTTAGAGGTGGTCAGATCGATACCTTCAGCATTGCCCAGCGCTTCGGTCAGGGTCATGCCGCTGAAGTCCATTTTGAGGGTGCTCTGTTTCTTCACTTCACCCATCACGAAGACTTTCAGATCGTCGTTGCGCGGTACGTAGAGAATATCGCCCGGATAGAGCAGGCGGTTCTGGGTCAGGTCGCCATTTTGCATCAGCGCCTGCAGCGAAATGCGCTGCTCTTTGCCGTTGTGGGTCAGCACCACGTTGCGCCAGTCGGCGCCGTCGGTTAAGCCGCCCGCGGCGTTAATGGCGTCCAGAACGGTGAGCGGAACGTTGGTGATGGCCTGCTGGCCGGATTTGTTCACCTGACCGGAGATATAGGCTTTTTGCGAGCGGAATGCGGCGATATTAACGTCCACCTGCGGGTCGGCGATGTACTGCGCTAAGCGGCCGGTAATATCACTACGGATCTCGGCAAGCGTTTTTCCGGCGACATGTACTTTACCAATGTACGGATAGAACATGGTGCCATCTGACTGTACCCAGTTCCCGGTGTCGCTTGAGCTACGGTACTGGCCCGCTGGCGTGGTCAGTTCAGGGTGGTCCCAGACGGTCACGTTGATCACGTCGCCCGGCCCCACGCGATACTGATAGGAGGCAATTTCCTGGTCCAGAGACATATTCGGCTGGGCAACATTCGGACGTGGACGTAATTGTTCGACCAGACGTGGCGTTAGTGGATAAACATTCACCATTTTGTCGAGATCAAAATCGGCATCCTGTTGCTTGATCACATCCTTACCCATTGTTGACATATTGCTGCCGGGAAAGACCGTGCAACCACTCATCAAGGTCACAGACACCAATAATGGCATCAATTTCATTTTGGATTTCATCATTGATTATTTATCACTTTGGCAGAGTAATTATCCTGTGCAATTTAAATAAGCCTGAGACGTATTGGGTTTCAGCATGCAGTTAATCAAAAAGGAATATAACTGGCATCAGTCCTAAAAAAAGCTTATTCATCTATTGGCTATTGACAGAATAATCGAGGCTGATTCACACGCTTTCAGGCACGCTACCGCCCTTGGCTTTCAGTTACCAATCCACTGACTAAACAATGTGTTATGGATAGACACCCTCTTGAGTAAGGTCTTCTGGAAATATATCAGCCGCTTGAAATACACAACGGATAATGAATGACCATTCCGAAGACCAAAACAATAATAGCAACAACAAGATTTAACATTTGATGCTGGGAGAATTGTTGCAGCTAACCTAATAGCAGGCAAGGAGACAACTGTCCTAATATCTGTTTTTAAGATTAATATTAAGAGCAAAGTTTTGACCTTTTAGGATTTTCTTTATATTGACAAAAAGAGAGTAAAAACCATTATCTGCGATATATCCTAAAAAGCACTCAAAATAATAAAATATACGTATTTTGCTTATTTACACTCATCTGAGACTGCTCTCTTTTTTACGCATCGTATTAAGAGAAATCTCAGCCCGACATTGCATTTTCCCCCAGCTTTATCCATGATCGAAGTGTGACATTCGTCATATAACAGAAGGTATTGCTATTACTATGGAATGGATTGCCGATCCATCAATCTGGGCCGGGCTGGTGACGTTGGTCGTCATCGAATTAGTGCTCGGTATTGATAATCTGGTGTTTATCGCCATCCTCGCTGAAAAACTGCCCCCTTCCCAGCGCGACCGCGCGCGCGTGACGGGTCTGCTGCTGGCGATGGTGATGCGTTTACTGCTGCTGGCCTCTATCTCCTGGATGGTCACGCTCACTCAGCCTCTGTTCTCTGTTCGCGGCCTGAGCTTTAGCGCACGCGACCTGATCATGCTCTTCGGCGGGCTGTTCCTGCTGTTCAAAGCCACGGTGGAGCTTAACGAGCGGCTCGAAGGCAAGGACAGCGAGAACCCGACCCAGCGACGCGGGGCGAGATTCTGGCCGGTGGTGGCGCAAATTGTGGTGCTCGATGCAGTCTTCTCCCTGGATTCGGTGATTACCGCCGTCGGGATGGTGGACCATCTCGCCGTCATGATGGCCGCGGTAATTATCGCCATCACGCTGATGGTGATGGCGAGCAAAGCACTGACCCGCTTTGTGAACAGCCACCCGACAATCGTGATCCTCTGTCTCAGCTTCCTGCTGATGATTGGCTTTAGCCTGGTTGCCGACGGTTTCGGCTTCCACATTCCGAAAGGCTACCTGTACGCCGCCATTGGCTTCTCCGTCATGATTGAAGCGCTCAACCAGCTGGCGATATTTAACCGCCGCCGGTTTCTCTCCGCGAATCAGACCCTGCGCCAGCGCACGGCCGACACCGTGATGCGCCTGTTGAGCGGCAGGAAAGAGGATGCCGAGCTGGACGCCGAATCCTCTGCCCTGCTGGCCGATCACAGCGACGGGCAAATCTTTAACCCGCAGGAGCGGCTGATGATCGAGCGCGTGCTCAACCTGAATCAGCGCACGGTCAGCAGCATCATGACCTCCCGGCATGACATTGAGCATATTGACCTCACGGCACCGGAAGAGCAGATCCGCGCCCTGCTGGATAAAAACCAGCACACCCGGGTGGTGGTCACCGGCGGTGAAGAGGAAGAGGAGCTGCTGGGGGTGGTACACGTGATTGACCTGCTCCAGCAGCAGCTGCACGGCGAGCCGCTCAACCTGCGCGCGCTGGTACGCCAGCCGCTGGTCTTCCCGGAAGCGCTTCCGCTGCTCTCCGCGCTTGAGCAGTTCCGCAACGCGCGCACCCACTTCGCGTTTGTGGTGGATGAATTTGGTTCGGTGGAAGGGCTGGTCACGCTCAGCGACGTAATGGAAACCATCGCCGGTAATCTGCCAAACGAGGTGGATGAGATTGATGCCCGCCACGACATTCAGAAAAACGCTGACGGCTCGTGGACGGCCAACGGCCACATGCCGCTGGAAGACCTTGTGCAGTACGTGCCGCTACCGCTGGATGAAAAACGGGAATACCACACCATTGCCGGTCTGCTGATGGAGTATTTGCAGCGCATCCCGCAGCCGGGAGAAGAGGTTCAGGTGGGCGACTATCTGCTTAAAACCCTGCAGATTGAAAACCATCGCGTGCAGAAAGTGCAGCTTATTCCACTGCGGGATGAGGAAGAGCTGGATTTTGAGGTCTAGGTAAACCAAAACGGCAACCCCGTTGCCGTTTTAGTGTTTGCTCCCTCTCCCGTGGGAGAGGGTCTGGGTGAGGGCATCAGGCCGCACCGCCGTCAAAGCTTATCCAGAAGCTTCTTCACATCCTTGCCGTTCTGGGAATCTTTATTACGATCCGCCCAGCTGTTGAGCCGGCGCTTCGCTTCATCCTGCAGATGCTTACGCAGGATCTGATCTACCTGAAGGCTGTAGTTCAGCGCCTGCCATTTGCCGTATACGCTAAGCGGAACCGGCGTCTCTTTGAGGAAGTCAATCAGCTTGCTTTCGCCCTGCCAGCCGGAAAGCACCCGGACGTTAAAGCGCGTGTCCGCCGTCTCTTTGACCAGATCCAGCGAGCCTTCTCCGGTTAACGACAGCATAGATGAAGTTCCCTGCATCCCGGCCAGCGTCAGCACCCCGTTATCCAGCGTCAGGTCAGTGGTGAAGCTGTCGAGGCGAGTTGCGCTGTCGTAGTTTTCCTGGGCTTTAACATCGCTGCTGCGCTCCACCGCCTGCTGAACCAGCTGCTGGAAGTTGAGCCCTTCCATTCGCGAATCTTTCAGGTCAACATGCGCCTCGCCCTGCCACTCACGGCGGAAGGCGTTGGCATCAATTTTGGTGCCTGAGAAATCGCCCGCCAGCGTCAGCTGACCCGTCAGGGATATCGGATAGTTAAAGGCTTTGAGGATGCTGCCAATCTCAACGTTGTCGAGACGCGGCTGGAATTCAGCGCTGGCAACGTCCTTACGCACGTCCAGCGTACCCGGAAGTGACAGGTGACCCGCCCCCATTTTGCCGCTCAGTTCTGAAATTACCAGCAACCCGTTGTGGTTGAACATCTGGCCGCTTACGTCGGTAAAATCAATACCGCGCCAGCGCACGCTGTTGGCTTTCAGCAGAATATCCGCCGTGAAGCCGCGCAGCACGTTATAGTCAGGCTGTTCAAGGTTGGATGAGATAACCGGACGCGACACCGGTGACTGGCTTTGCCCCGTCTGCACGGCATCGCTGTCCGTTGCGCTTGCCGGCACCGGTGGCAGGATGTTCTCCAGGTTGAGCTTGTCAAACTGCAGGTTTAGCACCCACTTCGGCTTATCGTCGAGCGTGACGCTCGCCTGCCCTTTCAGGCTGCTGTCGTTGGCCTGCAGGTTAAGATTATCAAGCGCCAGCTGTTTTTGCTCTTCGCGCCATACGGCCTGCAGCGTCCCCTGCCCGGCGATCCCCTGGGTCGGGAGATCCGCTCCCGTCAGCTGCCAGCTAAGCTGCTGGATGTCGGCCGTCAGCTGATGCGGGTAGTCCGACGCATTCACGTTTGCATTCAACGAGAGGGACAGATCTCGCTGGTCGCGGTTTATCCGTCCGCTAAATTCCAGCGACGCAAGATGGTGTTCATCCTGTTCCATCTGCAGGTTGATGTTGCGAACGGTGACCTGCTCCTGATCCTCATGCTGGAACACCAGCACGCTATCGGCCACTTTCAGTTTGCCTATATCAAAGGACCAGCCCGTATCGGACGGTTCATCCGGTAAGGTATTCTCGCGCGGCGCAACCGGCGCATTCGCGTCGCGCACGGCTTCGGTCTGCGGGGTAAGCTGAATGACCGCGCCCTTCAGCATCACCTGATTAACCTGCAGCTGATGGGAGAGGAGCGGGATCAGCGCCACATCGAGACGCATGTTGTCCGCAGAGACCAGCGGCTGTGCCGCGCCCGGCGCGGTTAACGACATGCGGCCAGAGAGAATGCTGAGCTGCGGCCAGACGTGCCAGCGCAGCGGCCCGTCAAGCTTCAGTTGGTAACCACTGCGTGCCTCGACCTGCCGCACCATGTAAGCGCGGAAATCATTCGGGTTAACCAGCAGAACCAACGCCGAAAGGCCAGCAACCAGCACTACCAGCAAAATCATCAGCGTTGTCAGAACTCTTCTCATGGCATCCTCAATGGACTAACGATCAGTCTTTATCAATACGGCTGGCAACCGCACCCTGCTGGTCGCGGTATTTTGCGTCCTGGCGGCGGTTATAAGGCCTGTCTGCCGGGCCTGTCAGCGGTTCAAAGCTTAATGCACCGATCATCATTCCGGGGCGCAGCGCCAGCGGCAGTTTACCGGCATTGAAGAACTCCAGCACGATACGGCCGGACCAGCCTGGGTCGATACGGTGCGCGGTCACGTGAACCATCAGCCCCAGGCGGGCCAGAGAAGAACGGCCATCAAGCCAGCCGACGAGATCCGCAGGTAGGGTCACGGATTCATACGTCACCGCCAGCGCCAGTTCACCCGGGTGCAGATAAAAAGCTTCACCTTCGTCAATGATGATTTCATCACTCATGACGCGATCGAGCGCGGCGCTGACTTCATCCTTCGGCCCGCTGAGGTCGATGAACGGCGCGGTATGACCGCTAAAGGTGCGGAATTTATTCCCCAACCGTACATCAACGGTCACCCCATTGATGCGCTCCACGGGGGGACGTGGGGTAATAGACAAGCGGCCTTCATCCAGCCAGGCTTCAATATCACGATCGCAAAGACGCATGGTTCTTTCTCCTTTCATGCATCGTACCCTGAGCCGTTGAACGCTCAGGGTAAAACCAGGTTATCTCTGAACGGTACACAATTCGCGCGGCTTATTCAAAAAACTGGCTGATTTTCGCTTTTAAGATATCAATAGCAATGCGGTTTTTGCCCCCGCGAGGCACGATGATATCGGCGTATTGTTTGGATGGTTCAATAAACTGCAGGAACATCGGACGGACCGTTTTCTGGTATTGCGCCATGACGGAGTCCATCGAACGGCCGCGCTCGTTAACGTCACGCTTGATGCGGCGCATCAGGCAGATATCCAGCGGGGTATCGACAAAGATGGAGAAGTTCATGGATTCACGCAGGCGGGCGTCGGTCAGGAGCAGGATGCCTTCAAGGATAATGACCTTCTTCGGCTCGATGCGGATCGTTTCCTGGGTACGGGTGTGTTCTACGTAACTGTAAACGGGCAGTTCGATCGCCTGGCCGCTCTTAAGCGCTTCTAAATGCTGGAACAGTAAACTGTGATCCATCGCATTCGGGTGGTCGTAGTTGGTTTTTACACGTTCTTCCATCGACAGATGGGATTGATCTTTGTAGTAGCTGTCTTCGGGAATGACGCCGATATGCTCATCACCTACCTGTTCACGCAGTTCGCGATAAAGCGTACTGGCAATTAGACTTTTACCTGAAGCCGATGCGCCGGCGATGCCTATAATGACGCACTGATGAGACTTATCAGTCATAAATTTAGCGACCTGAATAACCTGGATGTTAAGGAAGGACGACGCCGGAGCGTCAAACGCGGCAATTATAGGGATTTCGCGGGCGTGATACCAGTCGAATGCGCAGGTTCTGCGAGACAGGCTGAAAAGTGGCACATTGCTCCCTGAGAGAAATTTTAATGACCGTTTTTTCAGCGTTTAACAGGAATTTTTTAGCGAGTAACTATTTAATAAGTCTATGATGTCAAATTATGAGCAGTCGCCATATGAATTGTAAATTGTTTGTACTAGCATAAACCAAATTATCAAATTCACTCGTGCGCACTTCTCTCCTGACGGCATGGCGTCTCTGGATAAAGCGGTAATGAATAAACAATACCAGCGGGTTTTGGTTACCACCCCACATCCTTTATTACGACTTGTCTGTCTGGGCCTGGTCACCTTTATCTTTACCTTATTTTCGCTGGAGCTTACCCGCTTCGGTACCCTGCTGGCGCCACTCTGGTTTCCTACCGCCATTATGATGGTGGCGTTTTACCGCCATGCAGGAAAAATGTGGCCCGGGATAGCCCTGGCCTGTTCATTTGGCAATATTCTGGCCTCGTGGATGCTGTTCTCCTGGGCGTCGATAACCCCCACCTACACCGCAATAAACGTTATTGAGGCCCTCATCGGTGCCGTGTTGCTGCGCAAGCTGCTTCCGTGGTACAACCCGCTGCAAAATTTAAACGACTGGATCCGCCTGGCAATAGGCAGCGCGCTGGTGCCGCCGCTGGTGGGCGGTATTCTGATGACGCTTCTGATCCCCGGCCCTGAGCCGCTGCGTAATTTCATCGTCTGGGTGCTATCTGAATCCATTGGCGCGCTGGCACTGGTGCCGCTGGGGCTGCTGTTTAAATCCCATTACCTGCTCCGCCACCGTGATCCGAGATTGCTGCTGGAAACCCTGGTTACCATGGCCGTAACGCTGGCCCTCAGTTGGGCATCCATCACCTGGCTGCCGTGGCCCTTTACCTGCGTGATTGTCCTGCTGATGTGGAGCGCCGTGCGCTTGCCGCGGATGGAAGCGTTCATGGTGTTTCTGGTTACCGTGATGGTCGTTTCACTGATGATTGCCCATAACCCTTCGGCGCTGACCACCCAACATGCCGGGCCGATGATGAACGCGCCGTGGCTGCCGTTCCTGATGCTCCTCCTCCCCGCTAACGTGATGACCATGGTGATGTATGCCTTCCGTGCCGAACGCAAACACATCACCGAGAGCGAAGAGCGCTTTCGTAATGCGATGGAGTATTCCGCCATCGGTATGGCGTTAGTCAGCATGGAGGGCCAGTGGCTTCAGGCCAACAAGGCGCTGTGCAATTTCCTCGGTTACAGCCAGACCGAGCTACAGTCGCTCACCTTCCAGCAGCTCACCTGGCCGGAAGATTTGCATACCGACCTGGAACAGCTGGAACAGCTGGTCAACGGCGAGATCAACACCTACACCCTTGAAAAGCGCTATTACACGCGCAACGGAGAGGTCGTCTGGGCGCTTCTGGCCGTCTCCGTCGTGCGCCATGCCGATGGCTCGCCGCTCTATTTCATCGCCCAGATTGAAGACATTAACGATCTGAAGCAGACCGAGTGGGTCAATAAGCGCCTGATGGAGCGCATTACGCTGGCCAACGAAGCGGGCGGCATCGGCATCTGGGAGTGGGATCTGGAGCCAGACATCATCAGCTGGGATAAGCGGATGTTTGAGCTGTATGAAATTCCGCCGCACATCAAGCCCACCTGGCAGCTCTGGCACGAAAGAATATTGCCGGAGGATCGCGCCCATGCGGAGCAGGTGCTGCGGGATTCACTGGTTTCTCGTCTGCCGTTTAAGCTTGAATTCCGTATCCGCGTGAAGGAAGGCGTGCGCCATATACGCTCCCTGGCAAACCGGGTGCTGAATAAAGAGGGTGAAGTCGAACGTTTGCTCGGCATCAATATGGACATGACCGAGGTGAAGGAGCTTAACGAAGCGCTGTTTCAGGAAAAAGAGCGTCTGCACATCACGCTCGACTCCATCGGCGAAGCGGTGCTCTGTACCGATATCGACATGAACGTCACCTTTATGAACCCGGTCGCCGAGAAGATGAGCGGCTGGCTGCAGACCGAGGCCATCGGCCAGCCGATCCTGAAGGTGTTACACATCACCTTTGGGGAACGGGGCCAGCTGATGGAGAATATTCACAGCGGCGATATGTCACGCTCCGATATCGACCAGGATGTAGTGCTGAACTGCCGCACCGGCGGATCGTTTGATATCCATTACAGCATTACGCCACTCAGTACCCTTGATGGGCACAGTATTGGCTCGGTGATCGTTATTCAGGACGTCACCGAGTCGCGCAAAATGCTGCGTCAGCTAAGCTACAGCGCGTCGCACGATGCCCTCACCCACCTGGCAAATCGGGTCAGCTTCGAAAACCATCTCAAACGGCTTCTGCAAACCGTTCGCGAGACGCGTCAGCGTCATGCGCTGGTCTTTATCGATCTGGACCGCTTCAAAGCCGTCAATGATAGCGCAGGCCATGCGGCGGGAGATGCCCTGCTGCGGGAACTCTCTTCCATGATGTTAACCATGCTTCGCTCCAGCGACGTGCTGGCGCGCCTGGGCGGCGACGAGTTTGGGCTGCTGCTGCCGGACTGCAATATTGAGAGCGCGCGCTATATCACCGGGCGTTTGATCCATACCATCAATGACTATCACTTTATGTGGGAAGGTCGCCTGCACCGGATTGGCGCCAGCGCAGGGATCACGCTGATTGATGAGCATAATAACCAGGCGTCAGAAGTGATGTCGCAGGCGGATATTGCCTGTTATGCCTCGAAAAACAGCGGCCGCGGCATCGTGACGGTGTACGAACCGCAGCAGGAGCGGGATCGGAGCGCGCGCAGCATGATGTCGCTGGACGAACAGTGGCATATGATCAAAGACAATCATCTGATGATGATAGCCCGCAGCGTCGCCTCTCCGCGCATACCGGAAAGCTGTAACTTCTGGCTGATTTCGCTACGCCTGTGGACCAGCCAGGGTGAAGTCCAGGAGGAGCACGCCTTCCGTTCTGGTCTGGCGGAGCCCGAACTGCTGCACGCCCTCGACAGACGTATCTTTGGTGAGTTTTTCCGCACCTCTGCCGCACAGGTCGCCCGTAAAGGGATGGGGGTAGCACTGCCGCTTTCTGCCGCCGGTTTAGCCAGCGTAACGCTGGTCGATGAACTCCTCGACCTGCTCGATAACAGCCCCATGCCGGGCCGTCTGCTGCATCTGGTTATCGCGAGCGACGTGGTGTGTAATCCGGATGAGAACCTGCAGCGAGGGCTGCAAAAGCTTCGCCAGGCGGGCTGCCGGGTGATCTTCAGCCAGATAGGGCGCGACATGAACGTCTTCAGCCACCTGAGCCCGAACATGGCCGATTATCTGATGCTCGACGCCGAGGTGGTGAGCAACGTGTATGGCAATCTGATGGATGAGATGATGGTGACCATCGTTCAGGGCCACGCCCAGCGTCTGGGGATGAAAACCATCGCGGGCCCCTGCAACCAGCCCATCATGATGGATACGCTTTCCGGCATCGGCATTGATTTTATCTATGGCGACACCATCGCCGAGCCGCAGCCGCTGGATCTACTGCTCAACACCAGTTATTTCGCCATCAACTGACGGCGTCCAGCCGTCGGTATACCAGATGTGCAGCAGCGCGTAGGAGCGCCACGGCTTCCAGCGCTCGGCGTAACGACGGATCTGCGCGGGAGTCATCCCGGCGAAACGTTGCTTTATCAGATAATCATCCGGCAGGAACACATCTTTCGCCTGCCAGCCTCTCAGGGCCAGATAATTTGCCGTCCAGCGCCCGATGCCCGGCCGCTGCTGTAGCGCCTTCATGCCCGCCTCAACGTCCTCAGGCGGCGTCAGCGGAAACGTCCCGTCAACAACCGACTGCGCCAGATGAATCAGCGCCTCCGCGCGTTTTACCGGCATCCCGAGCGCCTTGAGCGCCAGCGGATCGGCAGCGGCCAGCGCTTGCGGGGAGGGAAAGCAGACATAACCCGGTGCATCCTTCACCGGCTCACCGCACAGGGCGACAACGCGGGAAGCCAGTTTCGCCGCCATCGCCACGCTGACCAACTGCCCGAGAATGGCCCGAACGCCCTGCTCGTACGCATCCATCGCCCCCGGCAGACGCAAGCCGGGGCGGGCAGCGCCGAAATCCCCCAGCGTATCCGCGATGTGCTGCGGGTTACAGGCGAGATCGAACAGGCGCGCGATGCGTTCAAGACACGTCTGCGCAACCGGAACCAACCCCGGGCTGAGCGTCACAATCAGCGTATGGGTAGCGATATCCGGCGTCACGCGAAATATCCCCTGATGGCCGTCGCAGGCAAAGCTGCGCTCGTAGTAGTCGCTCGTGACGGTTTCAATGCCCGTCACCGCACGCGCGCCGAGAAAGCCAAACATCCACTGCCAGTCGTAAGGGGGTTGCCACGTCAGGGTATACATCGCTGCTCCTTTTTTATTTTTATCAGCATAAACGGAAAGACCTTGTTTTGCCTTGCTTTCATATTCCTGTTGTCGCGATGCAGACATTTCGTTAAAGTCTCGCCCCTTCTCACCGGCATGGGGATTAATCGTGTTTATTGGATTTGACTACGGTACGGCAAACTGCTCGGTTGCGATCATGCAAAACGGCCAACCGCAGCTTCTGAAAATGGAAAAAGAGAGCACGCTGCTGCCATCAATGCTCTGCGCGCCGACGCGCGAAGCGGTGAGCGAGTGGCTGTTCCGCCACCATCAGGTTCGGGCTACCGCGGCGGAGACCCAGGCGCTGCTGCGTCGGGCAGTCAGCTTTAACCGCGAGGAAGACATCGACGTTACCCCTTCAAGCGTGCAGTTTGGCCTCTCCTCGCTCGGGCATTACATTGAAGACCCGGAAGAGGTCTACTTCGTTAAATCGCCAAAGTCCTTCCTCGGCGCGAGCGGCCTGAAGCCGCAGCAGGTGGCGATGTTTGAAGATCTGGTCTGCGCCATGATGCTGCATATCCGCAATCAGGCGCAGTCGCAGGTGCCGGATACTATCACCCAGGCGGTGATTGGCCGCCCGATCAACTTCCAGGGGTTGGGCGGTGACGAAGCCAACCAGCAGGCACAGGGGATACTTGAGCGTGCGGCGCACCGGGCGGGATTCCGCGACGTGGTGTTTCAGTACGAGCCGGTTGCGGCGGGGCTGGATTTTGAAGCCACGCTGACGGAAGAGAAGCGCGTGCTGGTCGTCGACATCGGGGGCGGTACAACGGACTGCTCGCTGCTGCTGATGGGACCGCAGTGGCATCACCGTCGTGACCGCGAAAACAGCCTGCTCGGGCACAGCGGCTGCCGCGTAGGCGGCAACGATCTGGATATCGCCCTGGCCTTTAAGAGCCTGATGCCGCTGCTGGGCATGGGCGGGCAAACGGAAAAAGGCATCGCCCTGCCGATCCTGCCGTGGTGGAACGCGATTGCCATCAACGACGTTCCGGCGCAGAGTGATTTTTACAGCACCGCGAACGGGCGCTTCCTCAACGATCTGGTGCGCGACGCGCAGGATGCCGAGAAGGTCGCCCTGCTGTATAAAGTGTGGCGTCAGCGCCTGAGCTACCGCGTGGTGCGAACTGCGGAGGAGTGCAAAATCGCCCTTTCCGACCGTCCTGAACACGCGGTCTCCTTGCCGTTTATCAGCGAGGATCTGGCCACTGCGATTTCACAGGAGGGGCTGGAAACGGCGCTTGCTCAGCCGCTGCAGCGCATTCTGGAGCAGGTCCAGCTGGCGCTGGAGAACGGCAAAGAGAAGCCGGATGTGATCTACCTGACCGGCGGTAGCGCCCGTTCGCCGCTGATCAAGAAAGCGCTGGCGGAACAACTGCCGGGCATTCCGATTGCCGGTGGGGATGACTTTGGCTCCGTTACCGCAGGGCTGGCGCGCTGGGCGCAGGTGATGTTTAGCTAATGCGGTTGTGCCGGGTGGCGGCTTCGCCTTACCCGGCTAAAACGATCGCCACACTCAGACCATTCCTGACAGTCTTCCATATTTCCTCCATTTTTCCGCTGTGTTAGCTGACTAAACTAGTATCATTCCCCGAAGTATTCAGGATGAGAACGTATAACGATGAAAGGCAGTAACAAATCCCGCTGGGCAATCGCCGCTGGCATCATTGTGGTGGTCCTTGCCGCCGCCTGGTACTGGCACAGTCAATCTGCGAACTCCGCCGCTCCCGCTGGCGCCAGCAGCCAGGCCCAGCGCCCGGCTGGCGGCGGCCGTCACGGCATGCGCGGCGGCGCGCTGGCACCGGTTCAGGCGGCAACGGCGGTGAGCAAAGCCGTTCCGCGTTATCTGACGGGGCTCGGAACCATTACCGCCGCCAACACCGCCACGGTGCGCAGCCGCGTTGACGGTCAGCTCATCGCGATCCACTTCCAGGAAGGTCAGCAGGTCAAAGCGGGCGATCTGCTGGCGGAAATCGACCCGAGCCAGTTTAAAGTCGCTCTTGCTCAGGCGCAGGGGCAGCTCGCGAAAGACAAAGCCACCCTCGCCAACGCCCGTCGCGATCTGGCGCGCTACCAGCAGCTGGTGAAAACCAACCTCGTTTCTCGTCAGGAGCTGGACACCCAGCAGTCGCTGGTCAGCGAAACGCAGGGCACCATCAAAGCCGACGAGGCCGCCGTCGCCAGCGCGCAGCTGCAACTCGACTGGAGCCGCATCACCGCGCCGATTGACGGACGCGTGGGCCTGAAGCAGGTCGATATCGGTAACCAGATCTCGAGCGGCGACACCACGGGCATCGTGGTGATCACCCAGACCCACCCTATTGATTTAGTCTTTACCCTGCCGGAAAGCGATATCGCAACCGTCATGCAGGCGCAAAAAGCCGGCAAAGGCCTGGTGGTGGAAGCCTGGGACCGCACCAACAAGCAGAAGCTGAGCGAGGGTTCCCTGCTCAGTCTGGACAACCAGATCGATACCACCACCGGCACCATCAAGCTGAAGGCGCGCTTTAACAACCAGGACGATGCCCTCTTCCCGAACCAGTTCGTCAACGCGCGAATGCTGGTCGCTACCGAAGAGAACGCGGTAGTGATCCCCACCGCAGCGCTGCAGATGGGTAACGAAGGAAGCTTTGTCTGGGTGCTGAACAGCGACAATAAAGTGAGCAAGCATCTGGTGAAAACCGGGATTCAGGACAGCCAGACGGTGGTCATCAGCGCCGGGCTCTCCGTCGGCGACCGCGTGGTCACCGACGGCATCGACCGCCTCACCGAAGGCGCGAAAGTTGAGGTGGTTGAACCTGCAAAACAGGGAGCGACCTCCTGATGCAGGTTATGCCCCCGAGCTCTACAGGTGGGCCGTCACGCCTGTTTATCCTCCGCCCTGTCGCCACCACGCTGTTGATGGTGGCGATCCTGCTGGCCGGGATCATTGGCTACCGCTTCCTGCCCGTGTCGGCGCTGCCGGAGGTGGATTACCCAACGATTCAGGTTGTCACTCTCTATCCTGGCGCCAGCCCGGACGTGGTGACGTCCGCCATTACCGCCCCGCTGGAGCGCCAGTTTGGCCAGATGTCCGGATTAAAACAGATGTCCTCCCAGAGTTCCGGCGGGGCATCCGTCGTGACGCTGCAGTTCCAGCTAACGCTGTCGCTGGACGTCGCCGAGCAGGAAGTGCAGGCCGCCATCAACGCCGCCACCAACCTGCTGCCGTCGGACCTGCCTAACCCGCCGGTCTACAGCAAGGTGAACCCGGCGGATCCGCCGATCATGACGCTGGCCGTCACCTCCTCCGCCATGCCGATGACCCAGGTCGAAGACATGGTCGAAACCCGCGTGGCGCAGAAGATTTCTCAGGTCTCCGGCGTCGGCCTCGTCACGCTGGCGGGCGGCCAGCGCCCGGCCGTGCGCGTGAAGCTTAACGCACAGGCGATTGCCGCGCTGGGGCTGACCAGCGAAACCATCCGCACCGCCATCAGCAGTGCCAACGTCAACTCGGCGAAAGGCTCGCTTGACGGCCCGACCCGTGCGGTCACCCTCTCGGCAAACGACCAGATGCAGTCCGCCGACGAATACCGTCAGCTGATTGTGGCCTACCAGAACGGCGCGCCGATCCGCCTGGGCGACGTCGCCACCGTGGAACAAGGCGCGGAAAACAGCTGGCTCGGCGCGTGGGCGAACAAGCAGCAGGCGATCGTGATGAACGTGCAGCGCCAGCCGGGCGCCAACATCATCGAAACCGCCGACAGCATCCGCACCATGCTGCCGCAGCTGATTGAAAGCCTGCCGAAATCGGTCAGCGTAAAAGTCCTTTCCGACCGCACCACCAACATTCGCGCGTCGGTCACCGATACCCAGTTCGAGCTGATGCTGGCGATTGCGCTGGTGGTAATGATCATTTACCTGTTCCTGCGCAACGTTCCGGCAACCATTATCCCCGCCGTCGCCGTGCCGCTCTCGCTGGTCGGGACCTTTGCGGTGATGGTGTTCCTCGACTTTTCGATTAACAACCTGACGCTGATGGCGCTCACCATCGCCACCGGGTTCGTGGTGGATGACGCCATCGTCGTTATCGAGAACATCTCGCGCTATATCGAGAAAGGTGAAAAGCCGCTGGCCGCCGCGCTGAAGGGCGCAGGGGAAATCGGCTTTACCATTATCTCGTTGACCTTCTCCCTGATTGCGGTGCTGATCCCGCTACTGTTTATGGGCGACATCGTCGGGCGGCTGTTCCGCGAGTTTGCCGTGACGCTGGCGGTCGCCATTCTGATCTCTGCCGTGGTGTCGCTGACCCTGACGCCGATGATGTGCGCCCGCATGCTGAGCCACGAGTCTCTGCGCAAGCAAAACCGCTTCTCCCGCGCCTCCGAGCGGATGTTCGAGCAAATTATTGCCGCCTACGGTCGCGTGCTGGCGAAAGTGCTGAACCATCCGTGGGCAACGCTTGGCGTGGCGCTGGGCACGCTGGCGCTCAGCGTAATGCTGTGGATTTTTATTCCGAAAGGTTTCTTCCCCATCCAGGATAACGGCATTATTCAGGGCACGCTTCAGGCTCCGCAGTCGGTCTCCTTCGCGAACATGGCGCAGCGCCAGCAGCAGGTGTCTGAAATCATCATGAAAGACCCGGCGGTTGAGAGCCTGACGTCCTACGTGGGGGTGGATGGCACCAATCCGTCGCTCAACAGCGCGCGTCTGCAGATCAACCTCAAGCCGCTGGATGAGCGCGACGACCGCGTGAACGCCGTCATCGAGCGCCTGCAAAGCGCCGTGGCCCGCGTGCCGGGCGTTGAGCTTTACCTGCAGCCGATTCAGGATCTGACCATTGATACCCAGGTCAGCCGCACGCAGTATCAGTTCACGCTCCAGGCTACGTCGCTTGACGCCCTCAGCACCTGGGTGCCGCAGCTGGTTGAAAAACTTAACACCCTGCCGCAGCTCGCCGACGTCAGCAGCGACTGGCAGGACAAGGGGCTGGCGGCCTACGTCAACGTTAACCGCGACACCGCCAGCCGTCTGGGCATCACCATGTCGGACGTGGACAACGCCCTGTATAACGCCTTCGGTCAGCGCCTGATCTCCACCATCTACACCCAGGCGAACCAGTACCGCGTGGTGCTGGAGCACAACACCGAGCACACCCCCGGCCTGGCCGCGCTGGACTCGGTGCGCCTGACCAGCAAAGACGGCGGCATTGTGCCGCTGAGCGCCATCGCCACGGTGGAGGAGCGCTATACCCCGCTGTCGATTAACCACCTGGATCAGTTCCCGTCCACCACCATTTCCTTCAACGTGCCGGACGGTTACTCGCTGGGCGAGGCGGTGGAAGCCATCCAGGCTGCTGAAAAAGCGCTCAGCTTCCCGTCCGACATTCAGACCCAGTTCCAGGGCAGCACGCTGGCGTTCCAGGCCGCGCTGGGCAACACCGTCTGGCTGATCGTCGCGGCGGTCGTGGCGATGTACATCGTGCTTGGCGTGCTGTACGAAAGTTTTATCCACCCGATCACCATCCTCTCTACCCTGCCAACGGCGGGCGTGGGGGCGCTGCTGGCATTGATGCTGGCGGGCAGCGAGCTGGACGTTATTGCCATCATCGGCATCATCCTGCTTATCGGGATCGTGAAGAAAAACGCCATTATGATGATCGACTTTGCGCTGGCCGCCGAGCGCGAGCAGGGCATGTCGCCGCGCGATGCCATCTTCCAGGCCTGCCTGCTGCGTTTCCGCCCGATCCTGATGACCACGCTGGCCGCCCTGTTGGGGGCGCTGCCGCTGATGCTCAGCACCGGCGTCGGCGCGGAGCTGCGCCGCCCGCTGGGTATCGGTATGGTCGGGGGCCTGCTGGTGAGTCAGGTGCTGACGCTCTTCACCACGCCGGTGATCTATCTGCTGTTTGACCGCCTGGCGCTGTGGACCAAAAGCCGTTTCCCGAAACGTGAAGAGGAGGCGTAAGTGAAGTTTTTCGCCCTCTACATTTACCGTCCGGTGGCGACGATTTTACTCTCCGTCGCCATTACCCTGTGCGGCGTACTGGGCTTCCGGCTGCTGCCAGTTGCCCCCCTGCCGCAGGTGGATTTCCCGGTGATCATGGTCAGCGCCTCGCTGCCGGGTGCGTCACCGGAGACCATGGCCTCGTCCGTTGCCACGCCGCTGGAGCGTTCTCTTGGGCGGATTGCGGGGGTCAACGAGATGACCTCCAGCAGCTCGCTGGGCAGCACGCGCATCATTCTGGAGTTCAGCTTCGACCGGGATATTAACGGTGCCGCCCGTGACGTGCAGGCGGCCATCAACGCCGCGCAAAGCCTTCTGCCGAGCGGGATGCCGAGCCGTCCGACCTACCGCAAGGCCAATCCGTCCGACGCGCCAATCATGATCCTGACGCTGACCTCTGACACCTATTCTCAGGGGCAGCTCTACGACTTTGCGTCGACCCAGCTGGCGCAGACGATCTCACAAATCAACGGCGTGGGTGACGTGAGCGTTGGCGGCAGTTCTCTGCCCGCCGTGCGCGTGGGCCTGAACCCGCAGGCGCTGTTCAACCAGGGCGTGTCGCTGGACGACGTGCGCTCCGCCATCAGCAGCGCCAACGTGCGTAAACCGCAGGGGGCGATTGAGGACGGCAGCCACCGCTGGCAGATCCAGACCAACGACGAGCTAAAAACCGCCGCGGAATACCAGCCGCTGATTATTCACTACAACAACGGCGCGGCGGTACGCCTGAGCGACGTCGCCAGCGTCACCGACTCGGTGCAGGACGTGCGCAACGCCGGGATGACCAACGCTAAACCGGCCATCCTGCTGATGATCCGCAAGCTGCCGGAGGCGAACATTATTGAGACGGTGAACAGCATTCGCGCCCGCCTCCCGGAGCTACAGGAGACCATCCCGGCAGCAATCGATCTGCAGATTGCCCAGGATCGCTCCCCGACCATCCGCGCCTCGCTTGAAGAGGTGGAGCAAACGCTGATTATCTCCGTCGCGCTGGTGATCCTGGTGGTGTTCCTGTTCCTGCGCTCCGGCCGCGCGACGCTGATCCCGGCGGTGGCCGTGCCGGTGTCGCTGATTGGGACCTTTGCCGCCATGTACCTGTGTGGCTTTAGCCTTAACAACCTGTCGCTGATGGCCCTGACGATTGCAACGGGCTTCGTGGTGGATGACGCCATCGTGGTGCTGGAGAACATTTCCCGCCACCTTGAAGCGGGCGTGAAACCGCTGCAGGCCGCGCTGCAGGGCACGCGCGAGGTGGGCTTTACGGTACTTTCCATGAGCCTGTCGCTGGTGGCTGTATTCCTGCCACTGCTGCTGATGGGCGGGCTGCCGGGCAGGCTGCTGCGGGAGTTTGCCGTCACGCTCTCGGTCGCCATCGGGATTTCGCTGGTGATTTCCCTGACGCTGACGCCGATGATGTGCGGCTGGATGCTCAAGCGCAGCAAGCCTCACTCGCAGCCGCGTCGCAAAGGCTTTGGTCGTTTTCTGATGGCGATGCAGGAAGGCTACGGCAAATCGCTGAAGTGGGTGCTGAACCATACGCGGCTGGTCGGCCTGGTGCTGATCGCCACCATTGGGCTCAACGTCTGGATGTACATCACCATCCCTAAAACCTTCTTCCCGGAGCAGGACACCGGCGTGCTGATGGGCGGGATTCAGGCGGACCAGAGCATTTCATTCCAGGCAATGCGCGGCAAGCTGCAGGACTTTATGAAGATCATTCGTGAGGATCCGGCTGTAGACAACGTCACTGGCTTTACCGGCGGCTCCCGCGTTAACAGCGGGATGATGTTCATTACCCTTAAGCCGCGCGGCGAGCGCAACGAAACGGCGCAGCAGGTGATTGACCGCCTGCGGGTGAAGCTCGCCAAAGAGCCGGGCGCAAACCTGTTTTTGATGGCCGTTCAGGATATCCGCGTCGGCGGGCGGCAGGCGAACGCCAGCTACCAGTACACGTTGCTCTCGGATGATTTAGCCGCCCTGCGCGAGTGGGAGCCGAAGATCCGTAAGGCGCTGGCCGCCCTGCCGGAGCTGGCGGACGTGAACTCCGATCAGCAGGACAACGGCGCGGAGATGGCGCTCACCTATGACCGCGAAACCATGTCGCGGCTGGGCATCAACGTTGAAGCCGCCAACAGCCTGCTAAATAACGCCTTCGGCCAGCGCGAGATCTCCACCATCTATCAGCCGATGAACCAGTATAAGGTGGTGATGGAAGTTGACCCGCGCTACACCCAGGACATCAGCGCGCTGGACAAAATGTTTGTGATTAACAGCGACGGCAAGGCGATTCCGCTCTCGTACTTTGCCAGCTGGCGGCCAGCCAACGCGCCGCTGTCGGTGAACCATCAGGGGCTGTCGGCGGCGTCGACCATCTCCTTTAACCTGCCCGCCGGTTCGTCGCTTTCCGAGGCCAGCGACGCGATCAACCGCGCGATGACGCAGCTCGGCGTACCGTCCACCGTGCGCGGCAGCTTTGCCGGGACCGCGCAGGTGTTTCAGGAGACGATGAACTCACAGGTGATTTTGATTCTGGCGGCCATCGCCACGGTCTATATTGTGCTTGGCGTCCTGTATGAGAGCTACGTTCACCCACTGACCATCCTCTCGACGCTGCCGTCGGCGGGCGTGGGGGCGCTTCTTGCGCTGGAGCTGTTTGGCGCGCCATTCAGCCTGATCGCGCTTATCGGGATCATGCTGCTGATCGGCATCGTGAAAAAAAACGCCATCATGATGGTGGACTTTGCGCTGGACGCCCAGCGCAACGGCAACCTCTCGCCGGAAGAGGCCATTTTCCAGGCCTGCCTGCTGCGTTTTCGTCCGATCATGATGACCACCCTGGCGGCGCTGTTTGGCGCGCTGCCGCTGGTTATCTCGGGCGGCGACGGCTCAGAGCTGCGCCAGCCGCTGGGGATCACCATTGTCGGCGGCCTGGTGATGAGCCAGCTGCTGACGCTGTACACCACGCCGGTGGTCTATCTGTTCTTCGACCGCCTGCGGCTGCGCTTTTCGCGTAAAAACAGAGAAACGGTAAACGGGTAAATGACTGAGCTTCCCAGCAACGTTCGCTGGCAATTGTGGATAGTCGCCTTCGGCTTCTTTATGCAGTCGCTGGATACGACCATCGTCAACACCGCCCTCCCCTCCATGGCGAAAAGCCTGGGAGAGAGCCCGCTGCATATGCACATGGTGATTGTCTCCTACGTGCTGACGGTGGCCGTGATGCTGCCTGCCAGCGGCTGGCTGGCGGACAAAGTGGGCGTGCGGAATATCTTCTTTACCGCCATCGTGCTGTTTACCGCTGGCTCGCTGTTTTGCGCCCAGGCCAGCACCCTAGACCAACTGGTGACGGCGCGCGTGCTGCAGGGCGTCGGCGGGGCGATGATGGTGCCCGTCGGGCGGTTAACGGTGATGAAGATTGTGCCACGCGAGCAGTACATGGCGGCGATGACCTTCGTCACGCTGCCCGGCCAGGTAGGGCCGCTGCTGGGCCCGGCGCTGGGCGGGATGCTGGTGGAGTATGCCTCCTGGCACTGGATCTTCTTGATCAATCTGCCGGTGGGCATCATCGGCGCCATCGCCACCCTGACGCTGATGCCGAACTACAAAATGCAGACCCGACGCTTTGATTTCTTCGGCTTTATTCTGCTGGCGGCGGGCATGGCCACGCTCACCCTGGCGCTCGACGGGCAAAAGGGGCTGGGGATCTCCGCCCTGACGCTCGGGGTGCTGGTGGTTATCGGCATCACCGCCATTCTGTGGTATCTGTGGCATGCTCGCGGGAATGACCAGGCGCTGTTCAGCCTGAACTTATTTAAAAATCCCACCTACCGCCTTGGCCTGTTCGGCAGCTTCGCCGGACGTATCGGCAGCGGCATGCTGCCGTTTATGACGCCCGTGTTTCTGCAAATTGGCATGGGGTTTTCGCCGTTCCACGCGGGCCTGATGATGATCCCGATGGTGCTCGGCAGCATGGGGATGAAGCGCATCGTGGTGCAGGTGGTGAACCGCTTTGGCTACCGTCACGTGCTGGTGGCCGCCACGCTGGGGCTGTCGCTGGTCAGCCTGCTGTTTATGGCCGTGGCGCTGATGGGCTGGTACTACGTCCTGCCGCTGGTGCTGTTCTGCCAGGGGATTGTCAACTCCATGCGCTTCTCATCGATGAATACCCTGACGCTGAAAGACCTGCCGGACGATCTGGCGAGCAGCGGCAACAGCCTGCTGTCGATGATCATGCAGCTCTCCATGAGCGTCGGCGTGACCATCGCGGGTTTACTGCTCGGCATGTACGGCCAGCATCACCTCAGCGTCGACACGCCGGTGGCGCATCAGGTCTTTTTATATACCTATCTCAGCATGGCGGTCATTATCGCCCTGCCCGCTTTCATCTTCGCCAGAGTGCCGGATGATACCAGCAAGAACGTCGTGATTAGGCGCGGCAAAAGGAGTGGCTCATGAAATTCTGGCGTCCGGGTATTACCGGCAAGCTCTTCGTGGCGATCTTCGCCACCTGTATCGTCCTGCTGATCACTATGCACTGGGCGGTGCGGATCAGCTTTGAGCGCGGTTTTATTGATTACATCAAGCATGGCAATGAACAGCGTTTACAGGGCTTAAGCGATGCGCTGAGTGAACAGTACGCCCAGCACGGCAACTGGCGTTTTCTGCGCAACAATGACCGCTTTATTTTCCAGATCCTGCGCTCGCTGGAGCACGATGCCGGCGACGATCGGCCTGGCCCGGGGATGCCGCCGCACGGCTGGCGCACCCAGTTCTGGGTAATCGATCAAGATATGCGCACGCTGGTTGGGCCGCGCGCCCCGATACCGCCGGACGGCACCCGCCGGGCAATTAAGGTGAATAACGCGACCGTCGGCTGGGTTATCGCCTCACCGGTGGAGCGCCTGACGCGCAACACCGACATCAACTTTGACCGCCAGCAGCGCCGGACCAGCTGGCTGATCGTCGCTCTCTCCACCCTGCTCGCCGCGCTCGCCACCTTCCCGCTGGCGCGCGGTCTGCTCGCGCCGGTGAAACGGCTGGTGGAAGGCACGCACAAGCTGGCCGCCGGGGATTTCACCACCCGCGTCGACACCCGCAGCCAGGACGAACTGGGCAAGCTGGCGCAGGACTTTAACCAACTCGCCAGCACGCTGGAGAAAAACCAGCAGATGCGCCGCGACTTTATGGCCGATATTTCCCACGAGCTGCGTACCCCGCTGGCGGTGCTGCGCGGCGAGCTGGAAGCCATTCAGGACGGCGTGCGCCAGTTTACGCCCGAATCGGTGGCCTCCCTGCAGGCGGAGGTGGGCACGCTCACCAAGCTGGTGGACGATCTCCACCAGCTCTCCATGTCCGACGAAGGCGCACTGGCCTACCAGAAGGCGCCTGTCGATGTGATTAACGTACTGGAGGTGGCGAGCGGTGCCTTCCGCGAGCGCTTTGCCAGTCGCAACCTAAAAATCGACCTCTCCCTGCCGGACAGCGCGGTGGTGTTTGGCGACAAAGACCGGCTGATGCAGCTGTTCAACAACCTGCTGGAGAACAGCCTACGCTACACCGACAGCGGTGGCGGGCTGCATATCTCCGGCAGGCAGGACAACGGGCGCTTCGCCCTCACCTTCGCGGATTCCGCCCCCGGCGTGCAGGACGCACAGCTGGAAAAATTGTTCGAGCGCTTTTACCGCACCGAAGGCTCCCGCAACCGCGCCAGCGGCGGTTCCGGCCTGGGGCTGGCGATTTGCGTTAACATCGTCGAGGCGCATAATGGCACCATTCGCGCCGCCCATTCGCCTTTTGGCGGGGTTAGCATTACAGTAGAGTTACCTCTGGAACGGGATTTATCGAGAGAAGTATGACCGAGTTACCGATTGACGAAAACACGCCGCGCATTTTGATCGTCGAAGACGAACCCAAGCTGGGACAGCTGCTGATCGACTATTTACGCGCGGCCAGCTATGCCCCGTCACTGATCAGCCACGGCGACCAGGTGCTGCCGTACGTGCGCCAGACCCCGCCGGATCTTATCCTGCTGGATTTAATGCTGCCTGGCGTTGATGGCCTGACCCTGTGCCGGGAAATTCGTCGCTTCTCCGACGTGCCGATCGTCATGGTTACCGCCAAAATCGAAGAGATTGACCGTCTGCTGGGGCTCGAAATCGGCGCGGACGACTACATCTGCAAGCCCTACAGCCCGCGTGAGGTGGTGGCCCGCGTGAAAACCATTCTGCGCCGCTGCAGGCCGAAGCGCGAGCTTCAGATGCTGGACGCCGAAAGCCCGCTGATTGTGGATGAGAGCCGCTTCCAGGCGAGCTGGCGCAGCAAGCTGCTGGACCTCACCCCTGCGGAGTTCCGCCTGCTGAAAACCCTCTCCCACGAGCCGGGAAAAGTCTTCTCACGCGAACAGCTGCTGAACCACCTGTACGACGATTACCGCGTGGTGACCGATCGCACCATCGACAGCCACATCAAAAACCTGCGCCGCAAGCTGGAGGCGCTGGACGCCGAGCAGTCATTTATTCGCGCGGTGTACGGCGTGGGGTATCGCTGGGAAGCGGATGCGTGCAGGATTGCCTAGTTAGCCGCTGGTTAATCCAGGCCGGGTAAAGCGAAGCCGCCACCCGGCACAATAACTTTACCTCCCTGCCCCGCAGCGCTACAATGCCCGCCCTTAAAGTGGGGGATCTCCCCTTACCGCTGCACCTGGTGCATGCGGATCTGACCTGTCATCAGAACGAGAACAAACATGTTTAAACCGGAACTCCTTTCCCCGGCGGGAACGCTGCAAAATATGCGTTACGCTTTCGCCTATGGCGCCGACGCCGTGTATGCGGGCCAGCCGCGCTACTCGCTGCGCGTGCGTAATAACGAATTCAACCACGAGAACCTGCAGCTCGGCATCAACGAGGCGCATGCTCTGGGTAAAAAATTCTACGTGGTGGTCAACATCGCGCCGCACAACGCCAAGCTGAAAACGTTCATCCGCGACCTGAAGCCGGTGGTGGATATGGGGCCGGACGCGCTGATCATGTCGGACCCGGGTTTAATCATGCTGGTTCGGGAGAACTTCCCGGAAATGGATATTCACCTCTCCGTACAGGCTAACGCCGTCAACTGGGCGACGGTGAAATTCTGGAAGCAGATGGGGCTGACCCGCGTCATCCTGTCTCGCGAGCTTTCGCTGGAAGAGATCGAAGAGATCCGCACCCAGGTGCCGGATATGGAAATCGAAATCTTCGTTCACGGCGCGCTGTGCATGGCCTACTCCGGCCGCTGCCTGCTCTCCGGCTATATCAACAAGCGCGACCCGAACCAGGGTACCTGCACCAACGCCTGCCGCTGGGAATATAACGTCCAGGAAGGCAAAGAGGACGACATCGGCAACATCGTCCACAAGCACGAGCCTATTCCGGTGACCAACGTTGAGCCTACGCTGGGCATCGGCGCGCCAACCGACAGCGTGTTTATGATTGAAGAAGCCAAACGTCCGGGCGAGTACATGACCGCCTTTGAAGACGAGCACGGCACCTACATCATGAACTCGAAAGATCTGCGCGCCATCGCCCACGTTGAGCGCCTGACCCAGATGGGCGTGCACTCCCTGAAGATTGAAGGCCGCACCAAATCCTATTACTACTGCGCGCGTACCGCACAAGTGTACCGTAAAGCCATCGACGATGCGGCGGCCGGTAAACCGTTCGATACTAGCCTGCTGGAAACGCTGGAAGGCCTGGCGCACCGCGGCTATACCGAAGGCTTCCTGCGCCGCCATACCCACGACGACTACCAGAACTACGAGCACGGCTACTCCGTTTCCGAGCGCCAGCAGTTTGTCGGCGACTTCACCGGCGAGCGCAAAGGCGCGCTGGCGGCCGTGGCGGTGAAAAACAAGTTCACCAAAGGCGACAGCCTGGAGCTGATGACCCCGCAGGGCAACATGAACTTCACGCTGGAGCATCTGGAAAACGGCAAAGGCGAAGCGATTGAGGTTGCGCCGGGCGACGGGCATACCGTCTGGCTGCCGGTTCCGGAAGAGGTGGAGCTGAAGTTCGCGCTGCTGATGCGTAACTTCAACGGTGAAAGCACACGTAATCCACACGGCAAATAGTCATTCAGGGAAATTTTTTCGCGCTGGGATAATTCTTAGAATCGGATCACATACCGCTTCGTTCAATACGGGTATTATCCCACGCGCTGAAAAACATAACCCATAAATGCTAGCTGTACCAGGAACCACCTCCTTAGCCTGCGTAATCTCCCTTACGCGGGCTTATTTTTTGCCTTCTCTCTCCTCAATCCAGGCAATGAGTTCGTCGATTTGCTTCTCTGAGAACACGGCGATCCCATTCTCAGCGAGCAACGACGCAGCAACCCCCATCCCCGCTTTCTGTATACCGCGAAACGATCCGTCATAAATAAACTCACTGCCGCACGTTGGGCTGCCATCGGTTAACAATGCAGCGCTACACCCCGACTCCTGAGCAGCGCGTAGCGCAAGCCAGGCTGCAAGCTGATACTGCTCAGTAACGTCCTGCCCGGTATTTTCAATAATTCTGGCTTGGCCGCGCATTACGTCTTTGCCATCAGCGGACATAATCTCTGCCGGAGGACGCGGTACAGGCAGCCCGGCAGCCAATTCAGGGCAGTGGATAACCAGACGTTGTCCCTGTTGCCAGCGAGCGAGTTGCGCTTTCATTCTCGCTTTTTCACTTCCGTTATAACGGACCCTGAAGCCCATCAGGCACGCGCTTACCAAAATTTTATTCATCATCACTTTCCTGTGATTACGTTAATATCATCGCTGGAGTGTAACGCGCTTTCGGGCATATTTTATTCCTTTCATCCTGTTCTTACCCGCTTTTTTCCTCTCTGCTATACACTCTTACTAACGCTAAAAAAGGGAGCAGCGAGGATGGCAACCTATCCAGACAGTTTATTGATTCTCAATGGCAAAAGTGCAGGCAACGATCCGTTGCGTCAGGCGATTATGGGTTTGCGTGACGACGGCGCACGTATCCACGTGCGCGTGACATGGGAAAAAGGCGACGCGGCACGCTATATCAACGAAGGCTTAGCGTTAGGTATCAGCACCATCATTTCCGGCGGCGGCGACGGCACCATCAATGAGATCGCCTCTGCGCTTATCGACCTGCCACCGGCAGATCGCCCGGTGATGGGCATATTACCGCTCGGCACCGCCAATGATTTTGCCACCAGCGCCGGGATCCCGGAAGATTTAGAGAAGGCGCTTCAGCTGGCGATCCTCGGCAAAGCCACCGCCGTGGATATCGCCCAGGTGAATGACAAAACCTGCTTTATCAATATGGCGACGGGTGGATTCGGCACGCGCATTACCAGCGAAACGCCGGAAAAACTGAAGGCGGCGCTGGGCGGTGTGTCATACCTGATCCACGGTTTGATGCGCATGGACACCCTCAAGCCGGACCGATGCGAAATTCGCGGTGAGGATTTTCAGTGGCAGGGTGACGCGCTGGTGATTGGGATTGGCAACGGACGTCAGGCAGGCGGCGGACAGCAGCTCTGCCCGGAGGCGCTGATTAACGATGGTCAGCTACAGCTGCGCATTTTCACCGGCGACGGTCTGCTGCCCGCGCTGTTTACCACGCTGACGCAGCCGGAAGAGAGCCCGAATATCATTGACGGTAAATCGGCGTGGTTCGAGGTGAATGCGCCGCACGGGATGACGTTTAACCTCGACGGAGAGCCGCTTAGCGGGACGCAGTTCCGCATTGAGGTATTACCCGGCGCGCTGCAGTGCAGGCTGCCGCCGGACTGTGTGCTTTTGCGCTGATGTTTCACACGGTGCGCGATGATGCCCTCACCCCAACCCTCTCCCACAGGGAGAGGGAGATGGAGACGTCAGGCAATTGTGACTTTACTGTCCAGATAGACGTCCTGAACCGCATTGATCAGCTTCACACCGTCGGCCATTGATTTCTTGAACGCCTTACGGCCAAGGATCAGCCCCATGCCGCCCGCGCGCTTGTTGATAACCGCCGTACGCACCGCGTCTGACAGGTCGGTATCACCGCCCGCCGCGCCGCCGGAATTAATCAGCCCTGCACGACCCATATAGCAGTTCGCCAGCTGGTAGCGCACCAGGTCGATCGGGTTATCGCTGGTCAGCTTGCTGTAAACGCGATCGTCGGTGTAGCCAAAGTTCACCGCTTTATAGCCACCGTTATTCTCCGCCATTTTCTGCTTCACGATGTCCGCGCCGATGGTGGCCGCCAGATGGTTCGCCTGGCCGGTCAGGTCGGCGGAGACGTGATAATCCACCCCGTCTTTTTTGAACGCCGAGTTACGCAGGTAGGCCCAGAGCACGGTAACCATGCCCAGCTCGTGCGCGCGCTCAAACGCTGCGGAGATCTCTTCAATCTGACGACGGGACTGTTCAGAGCCGAAGTAAATCGTCGCCCCGACCGCCACCGCCCCCATGTTGAACGCCTGCTCGACGCTGGCGTAGAGGGTCTGATCATACTCGGTGGGGTAGCTGAGAGTTTCGTTGTGATTCAGCTTCACGAGGAACGGAATGCGGTGGGCATAGCGACGCGAAACCGAAGCCAGCACGCCGTAGGTGGAGGCTACACAGTTACAGCCCGCTTCAATCGCCAGCTCAACAATGTTCTTCGGATCGAAGTAGAGCGGGTTCGCCGCGAAAGAGGCGCCCGCCGAGTGCTCAACGCCCTGGTCCACCGGCAGAATAGAGAGATACCCCGTACCACCGAGTCGCCCGGTGTTATAGAGCGTCTGCATATTTCGCAGAACCGCTGGCGGACGGTTGTTATCCACCATCACGCGGTCAACGTAGTCGTGGCCAGGCAGGTAAAGCTGGTCGGCTGGAATGGTCATACAACGATGCTGTAAAAGGCTGTCGGCGTCTTTGCCAAGCAACTGCGCAATATCAGTCATGTGATACTCCCGTAAATCCGACGTCGTGTCGGTGTGTGTTTATCCAGTCCCATCTTTTATGGGCAGACTAAGCCTGGTACCGACTTAACAGATTTTCCACCATATGCATTTTTTTTCAGCACAATCTGCTGGCTCGATTCGTGTACAACAAAACTGTTACATTGATCAAACAATCGCCACAAAGGTATTTAAAAGGTATTATTGAGTGGTATGTTAAAGGCGTACCTTATCTGACATGCAGGATTAAAAAATGAAAACGAAAGTCCAACTGTCATTCATGATGTTTGTTGAATGGTTTATCTGGGGCGCGTGGTTTGTGCCATTGTGGCTGTGGCTGAGCAAAAGCGGGTTTACCGCCGGGGAAATTGGCTGGTCTTACGCCTGTACCGCGATTGCCGCGATCCTCTCTCCTATCCTGGTCGGCTCGCTGACGGACCGCTTCTTCGCCGCGCAGAAAGTGCTGTCGGTGCTGATGTTCGCCGGCGCGATCCTGATGTACTTCGCCGCGCAGCAAACCCAGTTCAACACCTTCTTCCCGCTGCTGCTGGTCTATTCCCTGACCTATATGCCGACCATCGCGCTGACCAATAGCATTGCCTTCGCGAACGTGGACGACGTTGAGGCTGATTTCCCGCGTATCCGCGTGATGGGCACCATCGGCTGGATCGCCTCGGGGCTGGCGTGCGGGTTCCTGCCACAGATGCTCGGCTACAGCGATATTTCCGATACCAATATTCCGCTGCTGATGACCGCAGCCAGCTCCGCCCTGCTCGGCGTCTTTGCCCTGTTCCTGCCGAACACGCCGCCGAAAAGTACCGGCAAGCTGGATTTCAAAGTCATGCTGGGGCTGGATGCGCTGGTCCTGCTGCGCGACAAAAACTTCCTGGTATTCTTCTTCTGCTCGTTCCTGTTCGCCATGCCGCTGGCCTTCTACTACATCTTCGCCAACGGCTATCTCACCGAAGTGGGGATGAAAAACGCCACCGGCTGGATGACGCTCGGCCAGTTCTCTGAAATCTTCTTTATGCTCGCCCTGCCGTTCTTTACCAAACGCTTTGGTATTAAGAAGGTCTTACTGCTGGGCCTGATTACCGCCGCCATCCGCTACGGCTTCTTCGTCTATGGCGGTGCGGAGCAGTACTTCACCTACGCCCTGCTGTTCCTCGGCATCCTGCTGCACGGCGTGAGCTATGACTTCTACTACGTGACCGCGTACATCTACGTGGATAAAAAAGCGCCGGTGCACATGCGCACCGCCGCGCAAGGCCTGATTACGCTGTGCTGTCAGGGGTTTGGTAGCCTGCTGGGTTACCGCCTGGGCGGCGTGATGATGGAAAAAATGTTCGCTTACAAAGAGCCGGTGAATGGGCTGACCTTCAACTGGGCCGGAATGTGGACATTTGGTGCAGTCATGATTGCCGTGATTGCCGTGCTGTTTATGCTGTTTTTCCGCGAATCGGATAAAGAGATCACCGCAATTGAGGTGGTTGATGGCGATACCGCGCTGACACAAGGGGAAGTTAAATGAAACAAGACCGTATTCTCGGGGCCCTTTACGGCCAGGCGTTAGGGGATGCGATGGGCATGCCGTCGGAGCTGTGGCCGAGAAAGCGCGTCAAGGCGCACTTCGGCTGGATCGACCGTTTTTTACCCGGCCCGGCAGAGAATAACGCGGCCTGCTATTTCAAACAGGCAGAGTTCACCGATGACACCTCGATGGCGCTGTGCCTGGCCGATGCGATCATCGAGTGCGATGGGGAGATTAACGCGGACGTTATCGGCAAGCATATCCTGAACTGGGCGCTCGACTTCGACGCGTTTAACAAGAACGTGCTCGGCCCGACCTCCAAAATCGCGCTTAACGCGATTCGTGACGGGAAGCCGGTCAGCGAACTGGACAACAACGGCGTGACTAACGGGGCGGCGATGCGCGCCTCCCCGCTGGGCTGCCTGCTCCCGGCGACGCGGCTGGAGCACTTTGTGGGCCAGGTGGCGCAGGCCTCTAGCCCGACGCATAAATCGGATCTCGCGATTGCCGGCGCGGTGGTGATTGCATGGGCGGTTTCCCGCGCCATCGATGGGGAACGCTGGCAGAACATCGTCGATGCCCTGCCGGGGATCGCCCGCTATGCGCAGGAGGCGAAAACCACCACCTTCAGCGCGTCGCTCGCGGCGCGCATTGAGCTGGCGCTTAAGACCGTGCGGGACGCCAACGGCATCGACTCCGCCAGCGAGCAGATTTATCAGCTCACTGGCGCAGGTACCAGCACCATTGAGTCCGTTCCGGCAGCCATCGCGATGGTGGAGCTGGCGGGAACCGACCCGAACCGCTGCGCCATTTTATGTGCCAATCTGGGTGGCGATACCGACACCATTGGCGCGATGGCGACGGCCATCTGCGGCGCGCTCCACGGCGTGCAGGCCATTGACCCGGCGCTCAAAGCCGAACTCGACGCCGTTAATCAGCTCGATTTCGGTCACTACTGTGAAAAACTGCTGCACTTCAGGGAGCAAAGGGAGGGCGTATGAATTCTTTTGCCCAACGTCTCGACACCCTGCACGCCACGCGCCCGGTGACGGTACTGGGCGCGGCGGTGATTGACGTCATCGCCGACGCCTACGCCCTGCCCTGGCGCGGGTGTGATATCGAGCTTAAACAGCAGGGGGTGAATATCGGCGGCTGCGCGCTGAATATCGCCATCGCCCTGAAACGGCTCGGCATTGTGGCGCAAAACGCCCTTCCCGTCGGCCACGGCGTGTGGGCGGATATTATTCGTAACGCGATGGCGAAGCAGGATCTGCACAGCGCCGTGGAGGCTGAAACCGGCGACAACGGCTGGTGTCTGGCCCTGGTGGAGCCTGACGGCGAGCGCACCTTTATGTCCTTTAGCGGCGTCGAGAACCAGTGGCAGCAGCGCTGGCTTGACGAGCTAAACGTCCCGCAAAATAGCCTGGTTTATCTCTCCGGCTACCAGTTGGCCTCGCCGTGCGGCGAGCTGCTGACGGGCTGGCTTGAAGGGCTGGAGGACGTGACGGCGCTTATCGATTTCGGCCCACGCATCGCGGATATCCCCGACGCGCTGATGGCGCGGATTATGACCTGCAGGCCGATCGTGTCGCTTAATCGTCAGGAAGCGGAGCTCGCTGCTGAAAGGCTGGGCGTTGAGGCTGAAAACCTGGGCGAGGAGTGGCAGCAGCGCTTCGGCGCCGCGCTGATTGTGCGGCATGATAAAGACGGTGCTGCCTGGTATGACGGCGACGCATCGGGCGTTGTTCCGGCGTTCCCCGCCACGGTAGTGGACACCATTGGCGCTGGCGACAGCCACGCGGGCGGCACGCTTGCCGGGCTGGCGGCGGGATGGTCGCTGGCAGACGCCGTTCTGCTGGGCAATGCCGTGGCGTCTTGGGTGGTGAGCCATCGCGGCGGCGACTGCGCGCCCACTCGTGAGGAATTACTCCTCGCACACAAAGACGTATAGGTCGCTGCGACAGTAGCTGATGCTGTACTCAATCGGCCGGTGCTGCTGGTCAAGCGCAACCTGCTTGATCACCAGCACCGGTATTTTTTCGTCCATCTTAATGTGCGCCTGAAACTCGCTGTCCGGCATGCGGGCGCTGACCCGTGAACGGGTGCGCTGCGGGAAGATATTCTGACTGCGGAAGTAGTCGTACAGCGAAATTCCTATCGCATCCGGTTCGGGAATGAGCCCAACCGGCACCCAGGACTCTTCAATCGACACCGCATCGTCATCCACATAGCGAATACGCTTCAGCAAAAAGACGTCGCTGTTCGGCTCCAGCGACAGGTGACCCGCCACCTCTTCCGGGCATTTCACCACGCGTTTATTGACCCACAGCGTATTAGGCGTTTTACCGCGTAGCACCACCTGCTGAGAGAACCCGCGCGCTTCCTTGAGCGAGTATTCAAAGATGTTGTTAATTTGCGTGCCGTAACCCCGGGCACGCGTGACAACGCCCTCGGCTTCCAGCGCCTGCATCGCTTTGCGCACGGTGATCCGCGACACGCCGGTTAACTGGCTCAGATCGCGCTCGCCGGGCAAAATGTTCCCGTGCTCCAGCACGCCGCTGCGCACCGCGTTTTTTACCGTTTCGGCAAATTTCAGGTACAGCGGCGTGTTGTCAGGCGCGGCGATCCGTTCAGTCAGTTGAGCGATTAACCGGGTATGCGCTTGTTCCATCTCTGTTTTCTCAGGCGTGGTGTTTCCTGCCAGTATACTGGGTTACCACCATGCATGAAAATGATGAACCGGCCCAATACCGTGACCGACTTCCAGAGTATCGGCTTTTGCCAGCGCCGCCGAGAGCCAGATTTTCGCTTCTCGCACCGTATCAGCCCAGCCGTCATGCCGCGGGCGCAGCGCCGCCAGCGCGGCGGAGAGGGTGCACCCCGTGCCGTGGGTGTTTTTGGTCTGTACGCGCGGAGCCGTAAAACGTTGCTCGCCGTCGCGGGTAAAGAGCCAGTCCGGGCTTTCAGCGTCATCCAGATGACCGCCTTTCATCAGCACCGCCCCGCAGCCCATCGCCAGCAGCGCATACCCCTGCTCTTTCATTTCGCGTTCAGTTTGCGCGTGCAGCGTGCCTAACAGCGCGGCGGCTTCCGGCAGATTGGGCGTGATGAGCGCCACCTGCGGCAGCAGCTTATTGCGCAGCGTCTCAACGGCGGAGGCGGAGAGCAGTGGATCGCCGCTTTTTGCCAGCATGACGGTATCCAGCACCACGTTTTGCACCTGATAGCGTTTAAGCCGCTCGGCCACCGCCTCCACAATGTCCGTTTCGGCCAGCATGCCGATCTTGGTGGTATCAATCCGCACGTCGCTGAACACCGAATCCAGCTGCGCGGCAACAAAATCCGGCTCGATACGGTAGACCGACTGCACGCCGCGCGTGTTTTGCGCCACCAGCGCGGTAATCACCGAGCAGCCGTACGCGCCAAGGGCCGAGAAGGTTTTCAGATCGGCCTGGATGCCCGCGCCGCCGCTGGGGTCGGTGCCGGCAATGGTCAGGGCGTTAATCCGCTTCATGCCTGTTCCTCCAGCGTATAGAGCGCATCCAGGAAGGCGCTGGTAAAACTGCCCGGGCCATGCGACTGCGCAGCGGCGACCGTTCCGGCCCGCTTCATCCATCCGCAGGCGGCAGCAATGTTATCCAGCCGGTCCCCCGGCAGCGAGCTGCTCGCCGCCACAACGGCAGAAAGCGCGCACCCGGTGCCCACTACGCGCGTCATTAACGGGTCTCCGCCCGTTACCGTTCGGGTCCGCTCTCCGTCAGTGATGTAGTCCACCTCGCCGGTGACCACCACAATGGCATGGGTCTGGCGGGCCAACGCCTGAGCGGCAGGCAACGCGCTGGCGGCGGTGTCGGTGGTATCAACGCCGCGCCCGCCCGCGCTCATTCCGGCCAGAGCCAGGATTTCGGAGGCGTTGCCGCGAATGGTGGTCGGGTTCAGGGCCAAAATTTGATGGCAAAAACGGGTGCGGAACGTCAGGGCACCCACCGCAACCGGGTCCAGCGTCCAGGGTTTGCCTGCCGCCACCGCGCTTTCAATCGCCCGACGCATCGACTGGGCGCGCGGTGCGGTCAGCGTGCCGACGTTGATTAACAGCGCATCGGCTATCGCGGCAAACTGTTCGGCCTCTTCGGCCTCAATCACCATCGCCGGGGATGCGCCAAGGGCCAGCAAAACGTTGGCCGTAAAGGTCTGTACGACATCGTTGGTCATACAATGAGTCAGCGGAGAACGGGTACGGAAGTGGTGTAAAACGTGTAAATCGAGCAGGTCAGGCTGCATGGGTTCGCTCCTGCCTTGCGTGAAGAAGCGATGACCGGGAAGGCATCTGACTTCCCTACGCTGGCATTATCCAGATCAGGTAATACGGGTATTTCTCAGCCTTCACAAAGAAGGGCACCCCGAGTCATTTGGTAAGAATTGACTTACTTTTTTCCAGATTAGGGGAAGTTGCTGGCTGACGCAAGCGCCCTTGTGGGGATCGCTTCTTCACGCAGGGTTGGTGCGAAAGAAAAGGCTAGCAGCGATAATTACAGAACTATTATGCCACTTCTTTAAATCAACGCCATTCGTTATTACATTTCCATTACGTCCAAAAAACATCCACTTTTTCAGCGTGTAAAAAATAGCTCGAACAACATAATTTTTTCCGCTTTCAGTCAGTCTCTTTTACGTTTCATTAATCATTAAAACTTATTTCGAATGAAATATAAAGTAATCCACAAACCGTTTAACCCTGCTAAACATTTAGCCTCTCAATCAAGGGGTTACCGCGAAACTCGCGTTTGGCCCCTCATCTTATAAGTTAATGTAAACATTGAGATATTTCCCTTCACCTCTTAAAAATTCACTTTGGATATTCATGCCATTTATGATTTAGATCAATATCCAAAAGATCGCATTAATTGATAGTTACTGCACGTTACGAATTAAGTTATTTATTCAAAATTTAACGTAACTCCGTTATTTTAATCGGGCGTAACCAGACGTTACATCAACACGCCAGGATAGCCAGCCTTGCCCATTTTTACTTTTTAAATGATGAGTGTTTTACAAATGAAAGTTGTTAAAAATGCCGTTACTGCTTTTGTATTTGGTGTTATTTTCACTGGCTCTATGAACGTAACTCAAGCAGCTGATGTAAACATAAACCTTAACGATAACGTATTCAATTCAGGTACTTTTATTCAGGTTCAGGGCACTGACAAAACCGCTTATAATCTGGATAATATGAAAGCTGAGAATGTAAAACAAGACGGGCAGATCTATAACTTACAAGGCGATCGTGAGCGGATGCAAAACGAGATTGACGCAAGTAATGGTAATATCAGCACTAACGCCAATAATATTTCCTCTCTTCAGACTTCTGTCTCTGGTGTCGATCATGAAGCTAAATTAGCAGGCGCTCTTGCTGACACCGCTAATAAAAAAGGTGATGCGGCGTTACAGGGCGTGCTGACTAACGGAACTGCAATTACTAATATTGAAACTGTTAACGCTGTCCAGGATAGCCGCCTTGCAACTGTTGAAGCTACTAACGGTATACAAGATGGCCGCCTGTTAGCTCTTGAGAATGCACCAAAACCAACTAACGGCGTTGATGGAAAAGACGGCGCTAAGGGTGAGAAAGGCGATACCGGCGCACAGGGCGTTGCCGGAATTAACGGACGTGACGGAGCGAATGGTAAAGACGGCAAAGATGGAAAAAATGGCGTGATGACCACTGTGACACGCACGCAGGTAGACACGGCAACACAGGCTAAAGTCGCTACTAATAGTCAGGCGGTTACGGCCGAGGCTCAGGAGCTGCAGGCGACCAAACAGACATTACAGGCTCTGAATAACAACACTAACCAGCAATTTAAATCGCTGCGTGAGGAAGTCGATAATAACAAGAAAGAAGCAAACGCGGGTATCAGCGGCGCGATGGCGATGGCCGGTTTACCTCAGGTGCAAACAAATCAGCGCGTGATGTTCTCGGCTGGCGGTGCGACTTACAACGGTGAAAGCGCGTTAGCGGTTGGGGCGTCTGTTAACTTTAACGAACATATGGTTGGTAAAGTGAGCTTCTCTGATGACACAGCAAATAATATGGGGCTTCAGTCGGCGTAGGGATTGGCTTTTAATAAATAACCAGTATGACAAAATACATTGTTATCTCTGTAATAGTGTACCTGATGCTTATTATCGTTGGCGCATGGTTAGGTATTATGTATCAGGCTTATTATATTTGCGGCTATTAAACCTTCTTCTATAGAATATATTTCACCAAAGGTATCATCGTAATGATAAAGTCACTCTTAGCGGTATTAATAGCTGGCGCTGCCATCCTGCTTTCTGCGTGTACTTCACCTGCTCAGCGCATGGCCGAATGTGAACGCCAGGGCATTAGCAAAGATACCTGCTACCTGGCTGAGCAAAATCGCCAGAATGCTTATAATGAAGTCGCACAAAACGCAGCATGGGCGAACGCGCGTGATGCCGCAGCGGGTACGGGTATCTGGGATAAAAAAGACGCGAAACAACATGCTCAGGCGGCCAAAGCGGTACACGCCTTTAAATGGGAAGGAATGAAGATCACAATTAAAGGCGAGATCCTGGATGTCGATGGCGTATTGGGCGCGCTGGATGAAAATGAGCCTCAGGCAAAAGTTTATTCACAAGGGCTATACACCTTCATTTACTATCCTGCTAAAGGCAAATTAGCGGTGAGTAAAGAAGGAAAGTTTGAAGGCTACGCAACAAAGATTAAATAGAAAACAGAGGCGACACCTGTCGCCTTTTTAATTTTCAGGCCTTAACGTATTACTCTAGCTGCCACGCCCCGGCCTCAATAAGCGATGCGGTTCCCGTCCAGGCAAACAATGCCAGTTCGCGCGCCCCTTCATCAGGATAAATGCGGCTGCTCAGGCACGCCTCCCCTTCATTGATAAACACTTCCACTGACGAGCTGTCAACGAACAGGCGCAGGCTTAGCGTGTCGTTCAGGTTCAGCGCGACGCTTCGGGTACCGCACAGGCCATACTGCGGATAATAACGCTCCAGCACCAGGCGCTGCATCTGCGCATCAACGTAGAGACGGAATCCGTCGCCAAGACGAATGCCGTACTGCTCCGCGCTGCTGTTAGCACAGTCCCACTGCAGAATGACCTCCATCGCATCGCAGCTTTCCACCTGAACGATCTGCTGATTGTTGAGCGTGCTCACCGGCCAGGGGAACCACGCTCCCCGCAAGCTTTCCACTTCTCTGGCTGGCCGCATCTGCAGGCGGTTATCCGCGCTTAGCATCAGCTCGCGCGGTAAAGAGAGCATGCCAGCCCACCCGTCCTGCTGTTCCGGAAAGGGAGATTCCCACATGTCCAGCCAGCCGATAACGATGCGGCGGCCGTCAGGCGTCAGGAAGCTTTGCGGCGCATAGAAATCATGCCCGCTATCCATCTCCACAAACTCACCTTCACGCGCGAAAGGTTGGCCGGGCTGCCACTCCCCCAGCAGATAACCGCTCTGGAAAAGATTGCGATTTTTGAATCCCTCCGCAGCCAGCCCCTGAGGTGAAAACATCAGCACGCGTTTGCCGTTGAGAGTGAAAAAGTCCGGGCATTCCCACATATAACCCATATCTTTTTCGGCCACCGCAAGCACGCCCATATCCTGCCATTCGCGCAGGTCGTCAGAACGGTAAACGCACACCTGGCCCGTCTCGCCATCCCGCGCGCCGACAACCATGTACCAGCGCTCCCCTTCACGCCACACTTTTGGATCGCGAAAGTGATGCAGCCCAGGCGGCGTGTCAACGATCGTTCCCTGTCGCGTAAAATGAACGCCATCACGGCTGGTTGCCAGGCACTGCACCTGGTAAAGGTTAGCCTCGTCATCCGGATCGCCGTGGAATTTGTGGCCGGTATAAATCAGCGCCAGCGTATCGCCATCCACCACCGCCGAGCCGGAAAAACAGCCGTCCTTATCTTCTGGCCCTTCCGGTGCCAGCGCCACCGGGAGGTGTTCCCAGCGAACTAAATCCTTGCTGCGCGCATGGCCCCAGTGCATCGGCCCCCACTGGGTCGAGTACGGATGATGCTGGTAGAACGCGTGATACCAGCCGTCAAACCACACCAGACCATTCGGGTCGTTCATCCAACCGGCCCGCGCGGCGAGGTGGTAACGCGGATACCAGCGCAGGTTAAGATCGCCGCGTTTGGCCTGTAATGATTGTTCAGCTTTGGCAATGGAATACATCATTTGTTTACTCTTTTCAGTCAGATAGTGGAGGGTTGCGGCATGAGCGGGTCAGAAGAAGACTTACCCGAGCGCAACAGGAAGATGGAGATAAGCGTGGTGCTGAACACTAACAGCCCCATAATGAGATAGGATTGGGCAAAGCCGTATTTCTCATAGCTGTAACCCGCCAGCGGCGACAGCACAGACGCAATCACCGAGCTTGTACAGGCAAAGCCCACCAGATAGAGCGTGGAAGAGAGCCGCTTATCAAAATGTAAGCTGTTGTATTTAAATACCGAGACCAGCAATACGGGCAGTTCTACCGCGTGCAGCAGCTTGGTAATGGAGATGAGCACCGGCCCCTCAACCAGACCAGATGCCACCATACGCATTGCCATCACCATTCCCGCGAATATCAGGCCGTTTTTCGCGCCGAGGCGGTTCACCAGCCACGGGGCGCAAAACATGCCCGCCGCCTCAAGGAAAACCTGGAAGGAGTTGAGATAGCCGTACATGGCGTTACCTTCCTGCAACGTCGGGAACTGTGATGAGAAATAGACCGGGAACTGCTGATCGTAAACGCCGTAAATGCAGGTGCCGATAACAAAAAACACCAGCGCCCAGAAACGCGGTAGCGTCAGCAGGCGCAATGCGTCTTCCAGCGTCACCTTGCCACCGGACACCGCTTCCTGCATGGCATGCGGTGCGGAAGAGACCCGCAGGCGCGCGAGCAAAACAAAAAACACCAGCCCGGCGCCGCTCGCGACAGCGAAATTCAGCTTCGGATTGATGTTAAACAGGAGCCCCGCAAAAAAGGTTGCCGCCGCCCAGCCAAGCGATCCCCACATTCTCGCCTTGCCAAACTCAAACTGGCTCTGACGGGCCACGCGTTCGGTATAGGATTCCAGCACCCCAATCCCACCGTTAAACGTCAGGCCAATAAAAATCCCGCCGAAAATACTGCCCAGCAACACGTTAATTTGCAGCAGATAGCCAAACAGCAAAAAGGCCGGACCGGAAAGAATAAGCAGACTGGTCAGAAACCAGAGCAGGTTTTTGCGCAGGCCGAGTTTGTCCTGAATAAATCCATAGCAGATTTGAGCAAACAGCGCGGAGACGGAAAGCACGGCATAGATAACGCCCGTATCCCCCGCTTTTAACCCCACTTCCTGGTGGAGCCAGATAGAGAGCAACGAACCGGAAGATGACCAGGTGACAAAAAAGAAAAACAGTAATGCGCTCAGTAAGGGATAGCTGTGAGAGTGATGCGTTTTCATCATGGCATTCTCGTGTTGGAGTAATGACCCCAATGGTAACGTTAACATCCATGCTTTCTCATGCTGCCTGATGAAGATTTAAGATGTTAATCACGAAAGTTAACGTTAACATTAAGGAAGTGAGATCGCGATCATAAATTCATAACTGAGGTAAGCATGACTTAACCTGGTCATCAGCCTTCCTTTTACATCAGCGACTTAGTTGTATACCCTCTCACAGAGCATAAACGGAGTAAGAAAATGGCTTCCCTGAAGGACGTCGCAAAGCTGGCTAACGTATCGCTGATGACGGTTTCCCGCGCGCTTAACAGCCCGGAGCGCCTTAAACCGGAAACGCTGGCGCGCGTACAGTGGGCTATCGAGCAAACCAGCTACGTTCCCGATCTGTCCGCCAAGAAAATACGCGGCGCGAATGCTTCGCCTAAAACCATAGGCGTGCTGGCGCTCGATACGGTCACGACACCTTTTTCGGTGGAGATTACGCTGTCCATTGAAGAGACGGCCAGGATGCACGGCTGGAATAGCTTCGTCATGAATATGTTTGCTGACGACAATCCGGATGCCATTGTTGATCTTCTGCTCTCCCACCGGCCTGACGGGATTATCTACACCACGATGGGGTTACGTCAGGTTCCTCTTCCTGCCAAGCTGCTCACCCTCCCCTGCGTGCTGGCCAACTGCGAGAGTGTCGGTGAAAAGGTCGCCAGCTATATCCCGGATGATGAACAGGGGCAGTACGCCGCCGTCAGGGCATTACTCGCAGAAGGCTATCGGCAGCCCCTGTGTCTGCATTTACCTGTGGGCCATCTGGCCACAACCCGGCGCCGTCAGGGGCTTGAACGCGCCTGCCGTGAAGCCGGAATCGACCCGGACAGCCTGGAACATGAATATATGGCGCACGGGGATGAGCATTATCGTGATATTCCGTCCGCATTGCTGGCACGTATCCGGAACGGCATCCCGCGGTTTGATTCCGTTATCTGCGGTAACGATCGGATCGCGTTTATGGTGTACCAGACGCTGCTGGCGCAAGGGCTTCGCATCCCTGAGGATGTCGCGGTTATCGGCTATGACAATATGGTGGGCATTGGCGAGCTGTTTTTGCCGCCTCTTTCAACGGTTCAGTTGCCCCACTACGAAATTGGTCGCCTGAGCGCCCTGCACATTATTAACGGTGAACAACACCGGGAAACGACGCGCGTTGAAAGTCCATTTTTAATGCGTGATTCCATTGCGCGCGCCATGTGACTACCGCTTTTTGTCGTTGATGGAAAAAGAAGGGGGTATGAAGGCAGCATACCCCCTTCTTTTGTCAGCCAATGGCACGATTTGTCACACTCTTTTCTGTCATTTAACAACCCAAACAAACGCCGAATAAGCAATTGTTTTTATTGCCAATAAAGTGCAATTTTCTTTTTAAAAATGGTGATATTACCTCTCCTGTGCTCCATGTCACAAAACAGTAAACAAATTAACCATTGAGCCCCGTGACAAAAGGCTCTATATTGGCGGCGTTTTTTTCAGGCCCCATCTGTTTTTTAACTTTTTATTCAATCGTGGCTCATAGCGAAGCGGCGGTTGTAGGAGTGATATGATGACGGATAAAGTCCGTATTGACACCGTAGATGCCCACAAAAGCAACGAAACCTATCTGGCCCGTCAGGCCGAGTTTGAATCTAACGTCAGGAGTTATCCGCGCAAACTGCCTTTAGCGATTACTAAAGCAGAAGGCGTGTGGATCACCGATGCAGATAATAAAGAATACCTTGACTGTTTAGCAGGCGCAGGGACCCTTGCGCTTGGCCATAACCATCCTGATGTGCTGAAAAGCATCCAAAATGTCATTACCAGCGGCTTGCCGTTACACACTCTGGATCTGACTACGCCTCTGAAAGACGCGTTTTCTGAATATCTGCTCTCTCTGCTGCCTGGTCAGGGCAAAGAGTACTGCCTGCAGTTCACCGGTCCATCCGGTGCCGACGCCGTTGAAGCGGCGCTGAAGCTGGCGAAAAAAGTGACCGGCCGTAGCGGTATCATCAGCTTCTCTGGCGGTTACCACGGCATGACCCACGGCGCACTGTCCGTGACCGGCAACCTGTCTCCGAAAGAAGCGGTTGACGGTATGATGCCAGAAGTGCAGTTCATGCCTTACCCGCACGAGTACCGCTGCCCGCTGGGTATCGGTGGTGAAGCGGGCGTGAAAGCGCTGACTTACTACTTCGACAACCTGATCAACGACGTTGAAAGCGGCGTGCGTAAACCTGCCGCGGTGATCCTGGAAGCCGTTCAGGGCGAAGGCGGCGTGAACCCGGCTCCGGCTGAGTGGTTGCAGCGCATTCGTAAAGTGACTCAGGAACACGGCATTCTGCTGATCCTCGACGAAGTTCAGGCTGGCTTTGCCCGTACCGGTAAATTCTTCGCCTTCGAACACGCGGGCATCGAGCCAGACATCATCGTGATGTCTAAAGCGGTTGGTGGCGGTCTGCCGCTGGCCGTGCTCGGTATCAAAAAGCAGTTCGACGCATGGGCGCCAGGCCACCACACCGGTACTTTCCGCGGCAACCAGTTGGCAATGGCAACCGGCCTGACGACGCTGAAGATCCTGAAAGACCAGAACATCGCGGGCAAAGTGGCTGCACAGGGCGAATGGCTGAAAGGCCAGCTGAAAGAGATGGCAAAACGTTATCCGGTCATCGGTCACGTGCGCGGTCTGGGCATGATGATCGGTATCGAGATCGTTAAGCCACACGAAGCTGCTGACCATATGGGCTGCTTCCCTGGCGACGGCGAGCTGTCTGCGCTGATTCAGAAGAAGTGCTTTGAAGCCGGTCTGATTCTGGAGCGTGGTGGTCGTAACGGTATCGTTCTGCGCCTGCTGCCTTCCCTGCTGATCAGCGACGAAGAGCTGAAAATCTTCCTGGATAAATTCGAGCAGGCACTGCTTGCTGCGGGCGTTCGCCCGGCGTAACCGGAGTAGTTGATTACGATGTCAGATTCAAACCCAATTTTGTTCTCCTCTGCGCAGAGCATTGAAGCTTACCAGCAGGCGATTGAACAAAGCACTCAGGCTGTGATGCAGTGGCTGAAGCAGCCTGAGATGTACCAGGGCAAAACGGTCGCGGAGCTGCGCGACCGTATTAAGCTGGATTTCAACCCGAAAGGGCTGGGCAACGAAGCGGCGATTGAACGCGCCGTGGAGTTCTTCCTGAAAGACAGCTTGTCCGTTCATCACCCGCAGTGTGTGGCGCACCTGCACTGCCCAAGCCTGGTGGTAAGCCAGGCGGCGGAAGTGCTGATCAACGCCACTAACCAGAGTATGGACTCCTGGGATCAAAGCCCGTCCGCAACCATTATTGAGATCAAACTGATCGAGTGGCTGCGTACCCGCGTGGGTTATCAGGCTGGCGACGCGGGTGTGTTCACCAGCGGCGGTACCCAGAGCAACCTGATGGGTCTGATGCTGGCGCGTGACGCATTCTTCGCGCGTCAGGGCCACTCCGTTCAGCAGGACGGTCTGGTGGGCGATCTGCGCAAAATTCGCGTGCTGTGCTCCGAGAACGCGCACTTCTCCGTGCAGAAAAACATGGCGCTGATGGGCCTGGGCTATCAGTCCGTAGTGCAGGTGAAAACCGACGAGTTCTCCCGCATGGATCTGAGCGATCTGGCGGCGAAAATCGAGCAGTGCAACGCGAACGGGGAGCAGATTCTGGCCATCGTCGCGACGGCAGGTACTACCGATGCCGGTGCTATCGATCCGCTGCGTGCCATTGCTGAACTGGCGGCGAAGCAGAACATCTGGGTACACGTTGATGCGGCCTGGGGCGGCGCGCTGCTGATGTCCGATCAGTATCGTCACTACCTGGACGGCATCGAGCTGGTGGATTCCGTCACCCTGGACTTCCACAAGCAGTTCTTCCAGACCATCAGCTGCGGCGCGTTCCTGCTAAAAGAAGCGCGTCACTATGAGCTTATGCGCTATCAGGCGGCCTACCTGAACTCTGAGTTCGACGAAGAAGCGGGCGTGCCTAACCTGGTGTCCAAATCTCTGCAGACCACCCGTCGTTTCGACGCGCTGAAGCTGTGGATGAGCCTGGAAGCGCTGGGTCAGGAGCAATACGCGGCGATCATCGATCACGGCGTAACGCTGGCGCAGCAGGTTGCAGCCTACGTGAAAGAGCAGCCTGCTCTGGAACTGGTTATGCAGCCACAGCTGGCAAGCGTGCTGTTCCGCTTCCGTGGCCAGGTGCAGATGGACGACGCGGGCATCGCCCTGCTGAACCAGAAAATTGGTGATGCGCTGCTGGAATCCGGCCGTGCAAACGTCGGTGTGACCGAGCATAACGGCATCACCTGCCTGAAGCTGACTCTGCTGAACCCAACCGTGACGCTGGAAGATATCAAAATCCTGCTGTCGCTGGTTGAGCGCACCGCGCAGGAAGTTCTCGCGAAGTAATACAAAACCCCTCTTCCGTCGGAAGAGGGGTTATCTTTATACGCCTGCCCACCACATTCTGATTTTCAATCCCCAGTAGCTCGTCCAGCCCGTTGTGGTACTGACTACTTTCCCCTTTGACACAATCACCAGCGTCGGCGTTACGCTCACCTGCCACTGCTGCGACACGGCACCGTTTGCATCGTTAATCACCGGCATACTCAAGTTTTTCTTTTCAGCCCAGCGAGCGAGCTTTGCATCGTCACCGGAGCGCATGGCAATGCTCACGACGTTACCACCCTCTTTTGCCAGCTTATCGATCGCAGGTGTCGTATAACGACAGATGCTGCACCAGGTTGCCCAGACGTAAATCAGCAGGGGGCGCTCCTTGCTGAGCGCCGAGATATCGTGAATGTTACCGTCGATGCTCTGCATAGGCGTTGCGCTAAAGCTGGCGGGTAATGACGGCTTTCGGTATTGATCCACGCCCCACATAACCGCCAGCGTAAGCAGAATGAGTATGATCCCTTCCCGCGCCCAGCGGCGCAGGCGACTCAATTTACGGTTATCCATTATGACCTCTCGATTTAACGGAGGTCATCTTAGCGGGCTATTCGGCGTCATGCTGTAAAGAAGTGTCGCGTCACTTTATTCCGGGGTATAGCCGTAGTTGTAATGGCTATAACCCGAGTGGTAATAGAACGCAGCGGATTTCACAATATCATTGAGAATCGCGCCTTCAACCTGGACGCCCATCTGCTGCAGACGCTTCCGACAGTTTTCGATCTCTTTGACGCTGGTTTTACCGAAACGGGCAACCAGCAACGTGGTTGCCGCGGCTCTGGCGACGAGTAGCGCATCCGTCACGGCCAGCACCGGTGGCGTGTCGACAATCACGATGTCGTACTCTTTGTCTATTCGTGACATTACCGTCTGGAAGCGCTCATTCATGAGCAGCTCGACAGGATGCGAAGGCTGAGGCCCACAGGTCAAGACATCAAAGCCACCTTTCTCGAAGCGTTGAATCGCATCCTGCCACTCTACGCTTCCCCCCAGCACGCCGGACAACCCATGCTGGTTGTTCAGTTTGAAAATATTGTGAACATATCCCTTGCGCATATCCGCATCAATAAACAGTACCCGTTGACCTGCCTGAGCGGCAATCGACGCCAGCGAGGTGCTCACCAAAGTCTTTCCGCAGTCCTGCGAAGGGCCTGAAATCACCACTATCCGATTAACGGCATTCATCATGGTAAAATGCAGACTGGTGCGTAACCCGCGCACCGCCTCGACAAATATATCCGCCGGACGGTCAACGGGCAGGAAAGGTACGTTTGACGTCCTGTGCTTCCAGTGGGAAGCAAACAGCGTCTTTCTGCGCAAATGCGTTTTTTTCCATAGCCACACTGAACGCGGGAGCGTAGCCAGAAGAGGCATTCCCTGCGCTTCCAGCTGTTCAGACGAGGTGATGCCCCGTTTAAACGCAGAGCGCACCAACACCGTTCCTGCAGAGAGCATCAATCCCACCAGCATACCGAACACAATGATAATCACTTTGTGCGGTTTGACGGGTCCAGGCTGCGTTACTGCCGGGTCAATGATCCGCACGTTTCCGATGGCGCTGGAGCGCGAGATATTCAGCTCCTGCTGACGCGTCAGCAGCTGCAGGTAGATGGTGCGCCCGGACTCAACGTCACGGCTTAAACGCAAAATTTCCTGCTGCGTTGAAGGCATGGATGAGACGCGGTTATTCAGGCGCGTACGTTCCTGCTCCAGGGTCTGTTTTTTTTCCCGTAAGGCGCGATATGTTGGGTGATCCTTTTTGAAAAGCTGAGAAACTTCTGCTTCGCGGAACGTCAGCTCGTTAAGCTGATTTTCCACATTAACAACCTGATCGAGAACCGTCTTCGCCTCAAGAGATAGATCGACAGAATCGCGCTGCTCTCTGTAGGCGTTCAGTCGTGCTTCTGCTTCATCCAGTTCGCGCCTGATTTTAGGTAATTGGTCCTGTAAAAACGTCAGGCTGCGGGTATCTTTAGCTTCCTGGCGCGCAATATTCTGGCTGAGATAATTTTCAGCAATGGTGTTGAGCACCACGGCTATCTTGTCAGGGTCCTCGCCCGTCAGCGTTAAGGTGATAATTCCGCTCTGCTTCGCCGACTCAGAAACAATGAGTCGGCGCTGAAGGGCGTTAATTGCTTCAAGCTTTGTGACGGTTTTGAGGGCAAACCGGGTGCCTGGTGCCGCACTGAGCGAGGTGACAAGCAGCGTTACTCCGTCTTTAACCAGCGTTTTCCCAACAACGCCATCAGCCTCAAGCGTTTTTCCTTCGAGGTGATACCGGCCCTGCTCCTGAACGGTCAGTAAAAGTTCCTGTGGCTTGTCTTCCAGAAGAGGAAGAGTAAGCGCGCCAATTGTCAGTTCATCGGCTTTATGCCCTCGTTCCAGCAGCGGCCCAATGACGGGCAGCACGCGCCGTTTGACGCTGTACGTTAGCCCCAGCTTATCAACGGTTTCTCCCAGAATCATCCGCGACTTGAGCAGCAAGAGTTCGGGCGCAACATCAGGTGAAAGATCGGTACCAAACTGGCTTAAGCTTTTGAGCAACGAGTTGTCCTGCTTCGCTTCTATCTGCACAAGGGCATCAGCCTGATAGATCGGTGTGACGCTATACGCATAGATCCCGGCGCATACGGTGAACAGGAGCGTGATGCACGCTATCATTACCCGATGATCAAACATCTCAGCCAACAGCTGAATGAGATCAATTTCATTATCATGCGGTGTCGCAGCACCAAATTTGTCTGATTTATGAGACGACATTACTGCTTCATTCCTTGTTGACGCAAACGACGAGCCCATTCCTGACTGGCTTTTCCTAACTGCTCGAAAACATATTCGAAGGCTTCCCGGCTTTTGCGATACGGGTCGGGTATGTCCTTTGTTTCCAGCCACTGACCAAACAACAGCGATTTCCCCCGATTCTCCGGCGCCACTGAGGCAATAAAACGGAGATGCTCTGGCTCCATCACCAGAATCAAATCGGATTTTTGTAACAGAAAACGTGTGACCTTACGCGCCACGTGACCTTCCAGCGAAACGCCATGACGTAATGCGACTGCTTTTGCAGTCGCATCCGCCGGGCGTCCTTCAAGCCCGAAAATACCTGCCGAGGTCACCTGCGCGTCGGGTAGCTGCTGGCGCAACAGCCGCTCACCAATCGGTGAACGGCAAATATTGCCGGTGCAAACCACGAGAATTGAATTGAACATTATTGCGGCCACGACCTGATGTAACGGACGGTTTCGGTCAGGTCATGTACGCCACTGATGGTGGGTACCAGCTGGGCGATCACACGATTCCAGCGTGAAAGCGGTGCCGTCGTGACATAGACAATGTCGTACGGTTCCAGCTCGAATTCTGTGCTCAGCACCATGGCTGAGGCATCTTCCGCATTGAGTTGATAGATGTTGGCGATTTTATCTTTCTCGCCTTTTCGTGAAACCGGGCGAATAACAAAAATCCCGGTTGCATCGGCCATATTCTGGTTCAGCCCGCCTGCATTCCCCAGGGCTTCGGCCAGCGTCATGCCGCTACGATCCATCTTAAGGGTGCTCTGTTTAACCACCTCGCCCATCACAAACACTTTCAGCGCGTCGTTCCGGGGAACAAACAGGATATCGCCCGGATAAAGAAGCTTATTTTGGGTTAAATCGCCATGTTGCATCAGAGCATAGAGTGAAAGGCGCGAGTCCTGGCCATCATGCGTGAGCACGACGTTACGCCAGTCGGCATCCGCAGAGAGACCGCCCGCGGCGTTCACCGCATCCATTACCGTCAATGGAATATTGGTTATTGGCTGCTGGCCCGATTTCTCAACCTCTCCGGTGATATAGGCTTTTTGAGAACGGAAGGAGGCAACGCTGACGTCCACCTGAGGGCTCTCAATGACCTCATCCAGCCGCGCGGTGATCTCCTCACGTACCTGCGAAACCGTTTTGCCCGCCACTTTCAGCTTGCCGACGTAGGGGTAGAAAAGCGTACCATCGGCGTTAACCCAGTTACCCGCTTCGCTCGCGCTACGGTACTGCCCTGCGGGCGTCGTGAGTTCAGGGTGATCCCAGACGGTGACCGTTAAAATGTCCCCTGAGCCAATGCGGTATTCCCAGTTTTTGAGCTGCTCATCCAGAGTAGGATTTGCCTGAGATTTAGAAACGGGTGGGCGAAGTTTTTCAATCAATCCAGGGGTTAAAGGAAAAACTTCCACGCGTTTGTCCAGCGGATCGTTAATTTCCTCACCGGTAGTGACTTTTTTCCCGGAAAGACTTAAGTTCTGGCCTGGTGAAAATACACATCCTGTTAGCTGGCTGAGCGTCAGAAAGGACAGTAAAAGAGCAGTTGTATTTTTCATTTATATAAAATGTTGATTTATCGTTGCGCTGGGTAGTTAACTCGCAAAAGAAAGCAAGCAAGTCATTGAAATATAGTTATTTATTATTTCCCCGCGATGCTGTAAAACACACGTTCGCTGTTGTTTAAAAAGTTAAAAAACAGCGCACAATTGCGCAAGAAAACGGAGAGTAATAATACTTTATGCGCCGCGATATTAAATGTTATCCCTTACGAAAGCATTCGCTTAACGGTGCTATTTTGACGTATAAACTTATTTTCAGAATAGATTAATAAAATAATAAAAATAACAAATATTCCGCACAATCAACATTCACCGCAATGATGAGCATCACCGTTATCGACTACCCAAACCCCTCCACTTTTGTTACATTTTTTATCAAAAGCATCATGCTTTGATACTTAAAATAGACCGTCTGTCTTGTGCTGCGTGCCCTGCAGACGAAAGTCTCTGAAACAATATCACTGGAGAAAAAATGGCTAAGCGTAAATTGCTGCTTCTGGGTGTATTACTGTCTCTGGCGGGCTCCGCGTTTTCTGCCCCGCAAACCGCCGCTGCGCCATCGGGCATCAAGGCCTATGAAGAACAAGAGTTCATCGCCGATTTCACGAAGTTTAAAATCGGCGATACGGCACCGGCGCAGTATCAAACGCCGGAGTACACCATTAAACAGTACCAGTTGCGTAACCTTCCGGCACCGGATGCCGGTACCCACTGGACCTACATGGGCGAAAACTACGTCCTGATTGGCGATGCAGATGGCAAAATCTACAAAGCCTACAATGGAGATATTTTCTATCATCGCTGATACGATCGTAATCCGTCCGTGGCAGGAGAGCGACCGCCCTTTCCTGCGTACGCTCTACCTCCACGCCCGGCGTGAAGCCTGGCCGTGGCTGGACAGTTCTGCGTGGCAGCTTGAAGATTTTGACGCGGCAACCCTGGACGAAGAGATTTGGGTGGCGGAGCAGGATGGGCACCGACTTGGCTTCGCCTCAGTCTGGACGAACGATAATTTTCTGCACAACCTGTTTGTCGACCCGCAGTATCAGAGCCTGGGCGTCGGACATGTGTTGCTTGAGCACGTACAGAAGACGTTTACCAGCACGGGCTCACTCAAGTGTCTGGTGAAAAATGCGCGGGCTATTACGTTTTACCAGCGGCACGGCTGGCACATTGAGGCGACGGGGAATTCTCCTGAGGGAGAGTACTATCTTATGCATTACCGGCTTGGGTAAAGTCAGGTGGCGCTTCGCTTACCTGACCTACAAAATCGTATTTCGTAGGCCGGGTAAGGCGAAGCCGCCACCCGGCAATCCAGCGCTGGGGGGTTACACCGCGCGGAAGGCGATTTCACCCGGGATCACTTCACCCTGCCAGTACAGCTGCGCCGCAACGCGCCCCGCCAGCTGGCGATACATCTCAGCGAACTCGCTGTCCGGACGGCTGACGACCGTCGGCTTCCCGCTGTCCAGATCTTCACGCAAGGAAATATGTAGCGGCATCTGCCCCAGCAGCTGGGTGTGATACTGCGCTGCCAGTTTTTCCGCCCCACCCGTACCAAAGATAGGCTCATGGTGTCCGCAGTTGCTGCAGATGTGCATGCTCATGTTCTCGACGATGCCGAGCACCGGCACTTCCACTTTCTCGAACATCACGATGCCTTTTTTGGCGTCGATCAGCGCGATATCCTGCGGCGTGGTGACCACAACGGCCCCCGTTACCGGGATGTTCTGCGCCAGCGTCAGCTGAATGTCACCGGTGCCCGGCGGCATGTCCAGCACCAGATAATCCAGATCCGGCCACATCGTTTCCTGCAGCATCTGCAGCAGCGCTTTGCTGGCCATCGGGCCGCGCCAGACCATGGCGTTATCGTCGGTCACCAGGTAACCGATGGAGTTGGTCGCCAGACCGTGCGCCACGATCGGCGCCATATGCGTGCCGTCCGGCGAGGTTGGGCGCTGATTTTCCGCACCCAGCATGTTTGGAATAGACGGACCGTAGATATCAGCATCCAGAATACCGACCTTTGCCCCTTCCGCCGCCAGCGCGAGCGCGAGGTTGACGGCGGTAGAGGATTTACCCACCCCACCCTTACCTGAACTCACGGCGATGATGTTTTTCACCCCATTGACGCCCGGCTGATTTTTCACACGTTTCAGCGTGGCGATACTGTGGCTCAGCTTCCAGTCAATCGCTTTCGCACCGGTAATGCGCAGCAGCTCGGCGCTGGTCTGCTCTTTCAGCGCGTCAAAGGCGCTGGTCCAGACGAACGGCATCTGCACTTCAACGTGCAGCGTATCGTCCAGCCACGCGACGTGGTGCAACGCTTTCAGCGTAGTGAGGTTATGTTTCAGGGTTGGATGCTGAAAGTTAGCCAGCGTCCCGGCGACCATTGCTCGTAAGGCTTCCGGTGATTTGGCCTGGGATTGAGAACTCATCCCGACTCCTTTGTTCTTGTGAATAAGACCTTAGACAAACAAGTTTACCTGAAAGGCCGTGGTTTGTGCTTACTTAATAATGCCCCTTTTGGTAATATCGAAAACCCTTTTCACAGTTAAAAGAAGTAATGCCTACTATGACTCAAGTCGCGAAAAAAATTCTGGTAACGTGCGCCCTGCCGTACGCCAACGGCTCAATCCACCTCGGCCACATGCTGGAGCATATCCAGGCTGATGTCTGGGTCCGTTACCAGCGAATGCGCGGCCACGAGGTTAACTTCATCTGTGCGGACGATGCCCACGGCACGCCGATCATGCTGAAAGCGCAGCAGCTGGGGATCTCCCCGGAGCAGATGATTGCCGAAATGAGTCAGGAGCATCAGACCGATTTTGCTGGCTTTGACATCAGCTATGACAACTATCACTCCACACACAGCGACGAAAACCGCGAGCTGTCGGAGCTGATCTACACCCGTCTGAAAGAGAACGGTTTCATCAAAAACCGCACTATCTCTCAGCTGTACGATCCGGAAAAAGGCATGTTCCTGCCGGACCGTTTCGTCAAAGGCACCTGTCCAAAATGTAAATCCCCGGATCAGTACGGCGATAACTGCGAAGTCTGCGGCGCGACCTACAGCCCGACCGAACTGATTGAGCCCAAATCCGTGGTATCCGGCGCCACACCTGTGATGCGTGATTCCGAGCACTTCTTCTTCGACCTGCCGTCCTTCAGCGAAATGCTGCAGGCGTGGACCCGCAGTGGCGCGCTGCAGGAGCAGGTGGCGAACAAGATGCAGGAGTGGTTCGAATCCGGCCTGCAGCAGTGGGATATCTCCCGCGATGCGCCGTACTTTGGCTTCGAAATCCCGAATGCGCCGGGCAAATATTTCTACGTCTGGCTGGATGCGCCAATCGGCTACATGGGCTCTTTCAAGAACCTGTGCGACAAGCGTGGCGACACTGTCAGCTTCGACGAATACTGGAAGAAAGACTCTACCGCCGAGCTGTACCACTTCATCGGCAAAGACATCGTTTACTTCCACAGCCTGTTCTGGCCGGCCATGCTGGAAGGCAGCAACTTCCGCAAGCCGACCAACCTGTTCGTACACGGCTACGTCACGGTGAACGGCGCCAAGATGTCCAAGTCCCGCGGGACGTTCATCAAGGCCAGCACCTGGCTGAACCACTTCGACGCGGACAGCCTGCGCTACTACTACACCGCGAAGCTCTCTTCCCGCATCGACGATATCGACCTGAACCTGGAAGATTTCGTGCAGCGCGTGAACGCAGACATCGTGAATAAAGTGGTCAACCTTGCGTCGCGCTGCGCTGGCTTTATAAACAAGCGTTTTGATGGAATGCTTTCGGATGAGCTTACGGCAACGGATCTATATAAAATATTCACAATTGCTCAAAGAGGTATTGCTAGTTGCTTTGAAACGCGTGAATTTGGAAAAGCTATCCGTTATGTCATGGAGCTAGCAGACCAAGCTAACCAATACATTGATGAACAAGCTCCTTGGGTAGTCGCTAAACAAGAAGGTCAAGACGCTAAGCTTCAAGAAATTTGTAGTGTAGGCATCAACCTGTTCCGCGTGCTGATGACGTACCTGAAGCCGGTTCTGCCGCAGCTGGCAGCCCGCGCTGAAGCGTTCCTGAACACCGAACTGACCTGGGATGCAATGGCGCAGCCGCTGCTCGGCCACAAGGTGAACACCTTTAAGGCGCTGTATAACCGCATCGAGATGAAGCAGGTTGAAGCGCTGGTCGAAGCCTCTAAAGAAGAGGTGAAAGCGGCTGCAGCACCGGTAACCGGACCGCTGGCGGACGATCCGATTCAGGAAAACATCACCTTTGATGATTTCGCTAAGGTCGACCTGCGCGTGGCGCTGATTGAAAACGCAGAATTCGTGGAAGGCTCTGACAAGCTGCTGCGCCTGACGCTGGATCTCGGCGGCGAGAAGCGCAACGTCTTCTCCGGCATCCGTTCTGCCTACCCGGACCCGCAGGTGCTGATCGGCCGTCAAACCGTGATGGTCGCTAACCTGGCGCCGCGCAAAATGCGCTTCGGCATTTCCGAGGGGATGGTGATGGCAGCAGGCCCTGGCGGGAAGGATATCTTCCTGTTAAGCCCAGACGAAGGCGCGAAGCCGGGCCAGCAGGTGAAATAACAAAAAAGCCGGAGATAATCTCCGGCTTTTTTTATGGTTTCGGGTGATGCACCCGATGGGTCAGCCCGCGCAGGAAATTACGCAGAAACTGGTCGCCGCACTCGCGGTAATTTTTGTGGTCCGGCGCGCGCATCATGGCAGTAATTTCCGGCATTGACACGCGGTATTTCTGCTCGGTCATGATCGCCTGGATATCGTCCGTTTTCAGCGAGAAGGCGATACGCAGCTTTTTCAGCACCGTGTTGTTGTTCACCCGACGCTCCAGCGCCAGCTCGGGCGCGGAGTCATCTTTTCCACGTTTATCGTAAATCAGCCCATTCAGAAAACCCGACAGAATGATGTCCGGGCAGCGGACGAAGCCCTCTTCGTCCTCTTTGGTCATCCAGGTATCAAAATTTGCAGACGTGGATTCCATGTCGGACAGCGCAAGAATGCGCACCATGTCGTTATTGTTTGCTTTCAGGGTGTAGCGCAGGCTACGAAGAATATCGTTACTTAGCATAGAGCCTTCGAATGTCGATGATGCAATGGCGCGCAGTGTACCAGTTTTACAGGCCAATCGCCTCTTTCAAACTTTTCAGATAGCGACGGCTGACGGGGACGGTCTGCCCGGCGCGCAGCACCAGCTCGGCCTGACCGTTATCTTCCAGACGGATCTCCTTCAGGTGCGCCATGTTCACCAGATACTGACGGTGACAGCGAATCAGCGGCGTGCGGCTCTCCAGCGTGCGCAGGGTCAGCTCGGTAAAACCTTCGTTCCCTTCCGCGCTGGTGACAAACACCCCGCTCAGGCGGCTGCTGACAAACGCCACATCATCCATTTGCAGCAGATAGATCCGGCTGTGCCCGGTGCAGGGGATAAATTTCAGCGGCTGCTGGTTCTCCGGCAGCAGCGTGACGTCCTGGACGGTTCGCTCCTGGCGTAAGCGGGTGAGCGTTTTTTCCAGCCGCTTCTCTTCAATCGGCTTGAGTAAATAATCGAACGCGTGCTCCTCAAAAGCCTTAACGGCATATTCGTCGAACGCCGTCAGAAACACGATATAGGGGCGATGCGCCGGGTCGAGCATGCCGACCATCTCCAGCCCGCTGATGCGCGGCATCTGAATGTCGAGGAACAGCACGTCCGGGCGCAGCTTGTGCACCGCACCGATGGCCTCAATGGCGTTGGCGCACTCCCCCACAATCTCAATGTCTGGCTGCTCCTGCAGCAGAACGCGCAGGTTTTCCCGTGCCAGCGGCTCGTCATCCACGATCAGCACTCTTAACATGCGTTTTCCTCCAGCGGCAGTCGAACGGTAATACGGGTAAAACGGTCAGGCTCGCAGGCGACGGAAATGCCACAGTCGTCGCCAAAATGGGCGCGCAGACGTTTATCCACCAGGCTCATCCCTAATCCGCCCGAAGCGGAAGGCTGGTACAGCCCGGCGTTATCTTCAATATCCAGCACCAGATGGTGGTTAAAACGGCTGGCGGCAATGGTTATCTCCCCTGTCCCCAGCAGCTGCGAGGTACCGTGCTTGATGGCGTTCTCCACAATAGGCTGCAGGGTAAAGGCCGGGAGATGCTGATACGCCAGTTCGTCCGGAACGGAGAGCGACACCTGCAGGCGGGACTGAAACCGCGCCTGCTCAATTTGCAGATAGGCATTCACGTGCTCAATTTCATCGGCGAGGGTCACGATCTCTGACGGGCGCTTCAGGTTTTTACGGAAAAAGGTCGACAAAAACTGCACCAGCTGCGCGGCCTGATCGCTGTCGCGGCGAATCACCGCTTTGAGCGTGTTGAGGGCATTAAACAGGAAATGCGGATTGACCTGGGCATGCAGCAGCTTAATTTCAGACTGCGTCAGCAGGGCTTTCTGCCGTTCATACTGCCCGGCCAGAATTTGCGCGGAAAGAAGCTGAGCGATCCCCTCCCCCAGCGTGCGGTTGATGGAGCTGAACAGACGGTTTTTCGCCTCATACAGCTTGATGGTGCCCATCACCCGCTGATTTTCCCCGCGCAGCGGAATGACGAGCGTGGAGCCCAGCTTGCACTGCGGATGCAGCGAGCAGCGGTAAGGCACTTCGTTACCGTCGGCATACACTACTTCGCCGGTTTCAATGGCGCGCAGCGTATAGGTCGACGAGATCGGTTTGCCCGGCAGGTGGTGATCGTCTCCGGTGCCGGTAAACGCCAGCAGCTTTTCGCGATCGGTAATGGCCACCGCACCGATATCCAGCTCTTTATAAAGTACCTGCGCGACCTTCATGCTGTTCTCTTCGTTAAACCCCTGACGCAGGATCCCTTCGGTCGAGGCGGCAACCTTCAGCGCCGTGGCGGAAAAGGCCGAGGTGTACTTCTCAAACATGGCGCGCTTGTCGAGCAGAATACGCATAAACAGCGCCGCGCCGACGGTGTTGGTCACCATCATCGGGGCGGCAATACTGCTGACCAGGTGCAGAGCATCCTCGAACGGGCGGGCAATCAGCAGAATGATCGCCATCTGCGCCATTTCAGCCACAAATGTAATGGCCCCGGCGGTAAGCGGGCTAAACACCTTGTCCGGGCGACCGCGCTTAATCATATAGCTGTGCACCAAGCCACCCAGCAGTCCTTCGACGATCGTGGAGATCATGCAGCTGAGCGCCGTCATCCCGCCCATGGAATAGCGATGCAGCCCACCGGTTAAACCGACAAGGCAACCGACGACCGGGCCGCCCAGCAGCCCGCCCATCACCGCGCCGATGGCGCGCGTATTAGCAATAGAGTCTTCGATGTGGAGGCCGAAGTAGGTCCCCATGATGCAAAAAATAGAGAAGGTGACGTAGCAGAGCAGCTTGTGCGGCAGACGTACGGTGACCTGCATCAGCGGAATGAAAAGACGCGTTTTGCTCATCAGCCAGGCAATGACCAGAAACACGCACATCTGCTGAAGCAACAGCAGCACCAGGTTAAACTCGTACATACTCAAAACCGCACACGCTAAAAAACGCGTAACATACACGGATGCGGCTGAACTTTCTTTGAAGCGCCCCAAAAAAGCGCAAAATCGTGTCCGTTATCACATCTTTTTCTGCACATCGCGCATGCTTCGCATTATTTGTTTAAAAATTAATCAACCCTTCCTGGTTCGGCAAAGTGGGTCTACAGTTAAGCTGGGGACGCGTAAGCCAGGGGGCAAATATGGCGCTTTACACAATCGGTGAAGTGGCACTCCTTTGTGATATCAATCCCGTTACCCTACGGGCGTGGCAGCGACGGTATGGATTGCTCAAACCGCAGAGGACGGACGGTGGTCATCGCCTTTTCAACGATGCCGATATCGACCGGATCCGCGAAATCAAAAGCTGGATCGACAACGGGGTGCAGGTCGGGAAAGTGAAGTCCCTGCTGAGCCACGACGACCCGGACACGCAACGCCTCTGGCGCGAGCAGCAGGAAACGCTGCTGCGGCTCCTGCAGGCGGGTAACCTGCAGCGACTGCGCGCCTGGATCAAAGAGCAGGGTCGCGATTATCCGGCGAAAACGCTTATCACCCATCTTTTCATTCCGCTCCGTCGGCGCCTGCAGTGCCAACAGTCTACCCTGCAGGCGCTGCTCAGCATGCTTGACGGGGTGCTGATCAACTATATCGCCGTCTGTCTTGCCTCGGCGAAGAATAAGGCAGGAAAAGATGCGCTGGTGGTCGGCTGGAACGTGCACGATACCACCCGTCTGTGGCTGGAAGCGTGGATCGCCACCCAAAAGGGCTGGCGCGTGGATGTCCTTGCGCACTCGCTGGGGCAGCTCAAACCCGAGTTTTTCGACGGCCAGACCCTGCTGGTCTGGTGTGGCGAAGTGCCGTCCGCCACGCAGCAACAGCTGCTGACGGAGTGGCGTGAGCATGGTTATCCGGTTTATTCCCTTGGCCCGGATGAGCCATAACGGCATTTAATGGTTCATTAACAGCTGCGCTTCACCGTATAATTGTTCCGTTAACAACAGGAGCACATGATGAAGGCAACCAAACTCGCCATTATTACCCTTTTTGTCCTGATGGCTGTAAGCGGTATCGGCGGCGTGATGCTTGCAGGATACTCGTTTATCGTTCGTGGCGGTGTCGGCTGAGGTACAGCGCCAGCCGCTCAAAAAGGCGATCGACAACGATGGCCGCCAGCGCGACCAGCACCGCCCCCTGCACAATATAAGCCGTATTAAACCCGCTTAAGCCGATGATGATCGGCGTTCCCAGCGTATTGGCACCGACCGTAGACGCAATGGTCGCCGTCCCGATGTTAATGATCACCGACGTGCGGATCCCGGCAATAATAACCGGTGCCGCAAGCGGCAGTTCTACCTTGCGCAGCCGCTGCCAGCGGCTCATCCCCATCCCTTCCGCCACGCTTAAAACAGACGCCGGGACCGCCGCAACGCCCGCCAGAGTACCCTGCAGAACGGGCAACACGCCGTACAGAATCAGCGCAATAATCGCGGGCTGCTGACCAAAACCCATCACCGGCACCGCTATCGCCAGCACCGCCACCGGCGGAAACGTCTGTCCAATGGCCGCAACCGTCTCCACCAGCGGACGAAACTCCCGGCCCGCAGGTCGCGTGACCGCGATGCCCGCCCCTACTCCCAGCACCACCGCGATGACGCTTGAGAGCGCCACCAGCCAGAGATGCGCCAGGGCAAGGTTAATAAAGCTCTCCTGCTGATAAACTGGCCGCGGTAGCCCCGGAAAAAGAGTGTTAAACAGCGCCGCGCTGTGAGGCATCAGAAACAGTAAGGCGACAAAGAGCGCTACCAGCCAGAGGAGTGGATCACGCAGTGCCTTCACGCGTCACCTCCCCGGCCAGCAGATCGCGAAAATGCAGGCTCCCGCACGGCGCACCCCGGACATCCGCCACGGGCAGGACTTCGCACCGGCGCGCGACAAACGCGGAGAGGGCATCCCGCAGGCTCATCTGCTCCTGTAGCGGTTCCCCGCCAGGCGGTGCATTCTCCCGGCGCATATAGTCTCCGACCGTCCGCAGGGAGAGCAGCCTGACGCCCAGCTCGCTGCGGCCAAAAAACTCGCGTACAAAGTCATTCTTCGGGCTGGTCAGCAGCGCAAGCGGCGCGCCCTGCTGCACCACCTCGCCGTGGTCCATCAGCACCAGATGGTCGGCCAGGCGCAGGGCTTCATCTATATCGTGCGTCACGAGGACGATGGTTCGACCAAGAATGCGGTGAATGCGGGTCATCTCCGTTTGCAGCGCCCCGCGCGTAACGGGATCCAGCGCGCCAAAGGGTTCATCCATCAGCAGCACCTGCGGGTTAGCCGCCAGCGCGCGCGCCACGCCCACGCGCTGCTGTTGCCCACCGGAGAGCTGGTGAGGATAGCGGTCGCGCAACGCGGGCTCCAGCCCCAGCAGAGACATCAGTTCATCAACGCGGTCAGCGATTTTAGCCCGCGACCATTTCTCCAGCTGCAGCACGGTGGCGATGTTCTGTGCCACCGTCCAGTGCGGAAACAGGCCGATAGACTGAATGGCATAGCCCATTCGGCGGCGCAGCTCCAGCACCGGCAGGCTGCGGATCTCTTCCCCGGCAAAGCGAATTAACCCGCTGTCATGCTCCACCAGCCGGTTGATCATCTTCAGCGTGGTGGATTTTCCCGAGCCCGAAGTGCCAATCAGCACGGAAAATGCCCCCTCGGCAAAGTTCAGGTTCAGATGGCTTGCCGCCGGGCGGCCGGCAAAGGTTTTACTCACATCATGAAATTCAATCATTGGCTCTTCTCCTGAGCAGCGCGAGCCATAAGGCAAACAGGGCGTCGACGACAACCGCCAGCGCAATGGTAGGGACTACGCCTAACAACACCAGATCGAGGGCGCTGCTCAGCAGCCCCTGGAACACCAGCGCGCCAAAGCCGCCTGCTCCAATCAGCGCGGCAATCACCGCCATGCCAACGGTCTGAACCGCCACCACACGCAGGCTGCGCAGCAGCAGGGGCAGCGCCAGCGGGAGCTGAATCTTCCAGAAACACTGTCGCGTGCTCATCCCCATCGCATGGGCGCTTTCCAGCACATCCGGCGCAACCTGGCTTAAGCCCGCGACCACGCCGCGCACCAGCGGGAGCAGCGCGTACAGTACCAGCGCAATCAGCGCGGGCGTTAACCCCGTTCCGGCGATACCCACCGCGCCCAGCGCGGGAAACGACTTCACCAGCCCGGCCAGGGGGGCAATCAGCAGGCCAAACAGCGCAACGGAGGGAATGGTCTGGATGACGTTGAGCACGGCAAAGATGCTACCCTGACGTGAGGGATGACGATAACACCACATGCCGAGCGGTATCCCGATCATCAGCGCCGGGATCAGCGTGCCGAAAAGGATCGTCAGATGTTGCGCCAGGGCATCATCAAACACCTCCTGACGGTTGGCGTACTCTTTTAACAGCGAGAGGTTGTTCAGTTCACCACTGAACAATAACAGCAGCGGAATAGACCATATCTGCGCATTAAGCACCCAGCGCCAGACAGAACTGGCGATGAGACGACGAATCGCATCGCTGCTGGCCAGTAAACACAAAGCCAGCCAGAGCCACAGGCCGCTGCCTGGCGTGGTTCTCGCCAGCGGACTTTCCGCCGAGGCCATATGCGTTGCCGCCAGCCCCGCGCTCCAGAACAGCGCGATAAAGAGACCTTCCGAGAGCAGCAGCGTCAGCCACTGCGCCGTTCGCCCTTGCCAGAGCGACAGTGCAACCCACGCGGCCAGCGCAGCCGCCAGCCACCACGGCGTGAACAACCATACGTCCCAGAGAGCACGCCCTTCCCCTGACATCAGGCGGTTAGGCGCGACGTTCACAAACGGTAACGCAACCGCCGCGATGGCCACGCAGGCCAACAGCAGCAGTACGCGGTTATGACATTTTATTGGCACAGCCCTTTCCCGTTACTTCACAAGCCCTTGTTGTTTCAGGAAGTCGGCGGCCACTTTTTTGGCATCCAGTCCCTCGACGGCAATGCTGGCATTCAGCTGTTGCAGCGTTTTTTCATCCAGCTTTTCGAAGACCGGTTTGAGCCATTCAGCAATATCCGGGTAGGCTTTCAGCACCGCCTCACGCACAACCGGGGTAGGAGCGTAAATCGGCTGAACGCCTTTTGGATCGGTCAGGGTTTGCAGGCCCAGCGCCGCGACCGGGCCGTCGGTGCCGTAGGCCATCGCCGCGTTAACGCCGGAGGTTTGCTGTGCCGCCGCCTTAATGGTTACCGCCGTATCTCCGCCCGCCAGCGAGAGCAGTTGCGCCTGGTCGAGCTTGAAGTCGTACGCTTTTTCGAATGCAGGGAGCGCGTCGGGACGCTCGATAAACTCCGCGGACGCCGCGAGCTTGAAGTCGCCCTTCTCTTTCAGGTAGCGGCTGAGATCCGCAAGCGAGGTGAGCTTCCCTTTCTCCGCCACGTCCTTACGCACGGCGATAGTCCAGGTATTGTTGGCCGGGGCCGGGGTCAGCCAGACCAGCTTGTTCTGTTCCGCGTCGAGTTTTTTGACTTTTTCATAGCCAGCTTTGGCGTTTTTCCATGCTGGATCGTTCTCTTCTTTAAAGAAGAACGCGCCGTTGCCGGTATATTCAGGATAGATATCCAGCTCGCCGGAGGTAATCGCGCCGCGCACGACGGGCGTGGTGCCCAGTTGAACTTTATTGACGGTTTTCACGCCGTGGCTTTCCAGCACCTGGAGAATAATATTCCCGAGCAGCGCGCCCTCGGTATCGATCTTTGAGCCCACTTTTACCGGCTCCGCCGCCTGTAACGGCAGGCTTAGCGCCGCGAGTAGCGCCGCAGAAACTACCATCCCCGATTTAATCGTCATTCCACTATCCTCATTTTTTTGCTGCCTTTTTCAGAGGCTTGAGAGAAAAGCGTAGCTTAAAACGGCGGATTTACCCGGCAAAATGCCTTTTTAGCATAAGGTAAGAGGCATCCCCCGATGGACGGGGGATGCAAAGGAGGGAAAGGTTACAGCAGCTCGAACTCGCCTTTATTTACGCGGGCGGAATCCACCCCGATAAAGACGTTAAACTTGCCCGGTTCCGCATCATATTTCATCTGCTGGTTCCAGAACTTCAGGGCATCCACGTCAATCGGGAAGCTGATGGTTTTGGTTTCGCCAGGCTTGAGATTGACCTTCTCAAAGCCGCGCAGCTGCTTCACAGGACGGCTCATCGAGGCGGTGACATCCTGCACGTACATCTGAATCACCGTTGCCCCTTCACGCTTGCCGGTGTTGGTCACCTCGACGCTTGCGGTGACCTTGCCGTCACGCTTCAGGCTCGGCGCCGACATTTTGACGTCAGAGACCTTGAAGGTGGTGTAGCTCAGGCCATAACCAAACGGGTAGAGCGGGCCGTTAGCTTCGTCAAAGTAACGAGACGTGTATTTGTTCGGCTTGTCGGCGTTGTACGGGCGGCCGGTGTTCAGGTGGCTGTAGTAAACCGGGATCTGCCCGACGGAGCGCGGGAAGGACATCGGCAGCTTGCCCGACGGGTTGTAATCGCCAAACAATACGTCGGCGATGGCGTTACCGCCTTCGGTGCCGGCGAACCAGGTTTCCAGAATGGCGTCAGCCTGCTGGTCCTCTTTCACCAGCGCCAGCGGACGACCGTTCATCAGCACCAGCACAAGCGGCTTGCCGGTCGCTTTCAGGGCGGCGATCAGATCGCGCTGGCTCTGCGGGATGGTGATGTCAGTACGGCTGGAGGCTTCGTGCGCCATACCCTGCGCTTCCCCCACGACCGCGACAACGACGTCAGACTGCTTCGCCGCATTGACCGCTTCGTCGATCATCTCCTTCGGCGTACGCGGATCGACCTTCACCGCTTCCTCGTACTGGTTGAGGAAGGTGACGATGTCTTTATCGTCGGTGACGTTCGCCCCTTTGGCGTACACCACTTTGGCGTTTTCACCGACGGCGCTCTTGATGCCGGTCAGGACGGTAACGGACTGATCGGCCACGCCCGCAGCAGACCAGCTCCCCATCACGTCACGCTTGCTGTCGGCCAGCGGGCCGACCACAGCAATGGTGCCGGATTTTTTCAGCGGCAGCGTGTCGAGGCGGTTCTTCAGCAGCACCAGGCTTTCGCGCGCCACATCGCGCGCTTCTTTACGGTGCAGGCGGCTTTCGGCATTGGTGTCCGCCGGGTCAGAATCTTTCGGCCCCAGGTGGCTGTACGGATCGTTAAACAGCCCCATGTCATATTTCACGTTCAGCACGTGGCGCGCGGCATCGTCCAGCTCCGCCATCGTTACCTTGCCGCTCTTCACCAGCCCCGGCAGGTATTTGCTGTAGTACTCGTCGCTCATGCTCATGTTGATGCCGGACTTGAGCGCCACGCGCACGGCGTCTTCCGGATCGGACGCCGTGCCGTGCTTGATCAGCTCTTTAATCGCGCCGTGGTCGGAAACGGTGATGCCCTTAAAGCCCCACTGGTCGCGCAGCACGTCTTTCAGCAGCCAGGAATCGGAGGTCGCAGGCGTGCCGTTCAGCGAGTTCAGCGCCACCATCACCGCGCCGCTGCCCGCATCCAGCCCTGCCTTGTACGGCGGCATGTAGTCGTTAAACAGGCGCTGTGGGCTCATGTCGACGGTGTTGTACTCTTTACCGCCTTCCACGGCGCCGTAGGCCGCGAAGTGTTTAACGCTGGTCATCACCGAGTAGCGGTCCGCCGGGCTCTTGCCCTGCATCGCTTCCACCATGGTTTTGCCCATCGTGGCCGTTAAATAGGTGTCTTCACCGAAGCCTTCCGAGGCGCGGCCCCAGCGCGGATCGCGCGAGACGTCCACCATCGGTGCCCAGGTCATGTTCAGGCCGTCGTCCGCCGCTTCATAGGCCGACACGCGCCCGACGGTTTTCACCGCGTCGAGGTTAAACGAGGAGGCTAAGCCGAGGCTGATCGGGAAGACGGTGCGTTGGCCGTGCACCACGTCATAGGCGAAGAACAGCGGGATTTTCAGCCGGCTGAGCTGCATCACCTGATCCTGCATGGCGCGGATATCCTGGCGGGTGACGGTGTTAAAAATCGCGCCCACCTGGTTCTCTTTGATCATCTCGCGGATGGCCTCTTTCGGGTTATCCGGGCCAACGCTGATCAGACGCAGCTGGCCGATTTTTTCATCGACCGTCATCTTCTTAAGCAACTCCGTGACAAACGCGTCGCGGGCTTCAGGCGTGAGCGGGTGATTACCAAACAAATCCTCTGCCAGCGCAGGTTGCAGCGCCAGGCTGACGGCGACACCTACAGAACATAGCCATTTCATGTTGTTATTCTCTCTCATCAATAACCGTGGGAAGCACCCGGCCAGACCGTGCGAAAAGCGCAGTGTGCCATAAACCCTCTGAACGTTGCAGGGTTATTCTCTGATTTTTCTCGTGAATACTCGACCGCTGAACAGTTAATCGCGCTATGCTTTACAGCGAGAAATTTGCCCCACCACAAGGAGTGGAAGATGACTTCTGTTCGAACTGACGATAACAAAACATTTTTTAACGAACTGTCGCGCCTGGTTGGCTCCTCTCACCTGCTTACCGACCCGGCCAAAACCGCCCGCTACCGTAAGGGTTTCCGCTCCGGCCAGGGCGACGCGCTGGCGGTGGTCTTCCCCGGCACGCTGCTGGAGCTGTGGCGCGTGCTGAGCGCCTGCGTTGCGGCGGACAAGATTATTTTAATGCAGGCGGCCAACACCGGCTTGACCGAAGGTTCCACGCCGAACGGCAACGATTACGATCGCGATATCGTGATTATCAGCACCCTGCGCCTCGACAAGCTGCACCTGCTGGACAAAGGCGAGCAGGTGCTCGCGTTCCCGGGCACCACGCTCTACTCGCTGGAAAAAGCACTTAAGCCGCTGGGCCGCGAGCCGCACTCGGTGATCGGCTCCTCCTGCATTGGCGCCTCGGTGGTCGGTGGGATTTGCAATAACTCCGGCGGTTCGCTGGTCCAGCGCGGCCCGGCCTACACCGAAATGTCACTTTTTGCCCGCATTGATGAAAACGGCAAGCTGACGCTGGTGAACCACCTGGGCATCGATCTGGGCGTAACGCCGGAACAGATCCTCAGCAAGCTCGACGACGACCGCGTGAGGGACGAAGACGTGCAGCACGATGGTCGCCACGCGCACGACCATGATTACATCACCCGCGTACGCGATATCGAGGCCGATACCCCGGCGCGCTACAACGCCGATCCGGATCGCCTGTTTGAATCGTCCGGCTGCGCGGGCAAGCTGGCGGTTTTTGCGGTGCGTCTCGACACCTTCCCGGCAGAGAAAAAGCAGCAGGTATTTTACATCGGCACCAATCAGCCTGAGGTCCTGACCAAAATTCGTCGCCATATTCTGGGCGAATTCACCCACCTGCCGGTGGCGGGCGAGTACATGCATCGGGATATTTACGACATCGCGGAGCGCTACGGGAAAGACACCTTCCTGATGATCGATAAGCTTGGCACCGACAAAATGCCGTTCTTCTTCACCATGAAGGGACGCACCGACGCGATGCTGGAGAAAGTGCCGCTGTTCAAGCCCCACTTTACCGACCGCTTTATGCAGAAGCTGGGCAACGTGTTCCCTGCGCATCTGCCGGAGCGAATGAAAACCTGGCGTGATAAGTACGAACATCACCTGCTGCTGAAAATGGCCGGGGACGGGATCGCCGAAGCGCAGAGCTGGCTGACCGAGTTCTTCAGGACGGCTGAGGGTGATTTCTTTGCCTGCACGCCGGAAGAAGGCAGCAAAGCCTTCCTGCACCGCTTCGCCGCGGCGGGTGCCGCTATCCGTTACCAGGCGGTACATTCCGAAGAGGTGGAAGATATTCTGGCGCTGGATATCGCCCTGCGACGCAACGACACCGAATGGTTTGAGCATCTGCCGCCGGAAATCGACAGCAAGCTGGTGCATAAGCTCTATTACGGCCACTTTATGTGCTACGTCTTCCATCAGGACTACATCGTCAAAAAAGGGGTAGATGCTCACGAACTGAAGGAGCAGATGCTCGCCCTGCTGCGCGAGCGTGGCGCACAATATCCTGCGGAACACAACGTCGGGCATCTTTATAAGGCCCCTGACGCCCTTAAGCAGTTTTATCGCGAGAATGACCCTACAAACAGCATGAACCCCGGGATCGGGAAAACAACGCGGAAGAAATACTGGAAAGAGAGTGCAGACGCGGAGCAGCGCATAACGCAAGCGTCTGATTAAACCCTACAGCCAAATTTGAGAGATTGTTTCGCGCGCCTTAATCGTAATAGAGTAGCGGTCTGTCGCCGGAGAAATGTTTCTCCGGCATTCTATAACGAGGAGCAGGCGCATCATGTCGGCTGTTGATGTTTTATCCGAAACCGAACTGGAAGTGCGCGACGCCCTTCCTGATGATGTGCATGCCATCGCCGCCATCTATGCCTGGCATGTGCTTCACGGACGCGCGTCATTCGAAGAAGTCCCCCCCACCATCGACGAAATGCGTCAGCGCATGAAAAGCGTGGCCGAGAACGGTTTACCGTGGCTAATCGCGCTCTATCGCGGCATCGTGGTGGGCTATTGTTACGCCACCCCTTACCGACCGCGTCAGGCCTATCGCTATACCCTGGAAGAGTCGATTTACGTGGATGCCAGCATCACCGGACGCGGTTTTGGCACCGCATTAATGAACGCGCTGATCGCGCGCTGCGAGCAGGGCCCGTGGCGGCAGATGATTGCCGTTGTGGGAGATGGCAATAATAATTCCGGCTCGTTACGGCTGCATAAAAAACACGGCTTTGAGATTGTCGGTCAGCTTCGCAGCGTGGGGTATAAGAAAGGCGACTGGCGGGATACGGTGATAATGCAGCGCCCGCTCAACGACGGTGACTGGACGCTGCCGGAATAAACGCAGTGCGGTCTGGTGCCCTCACCCCGGCCCTCTCCCACAGGGAGAGGGAGAAAACATAAAAAACGGTAACGCATGTTACCGTTTTGCTTTTACCTAATCGTTTTGCGCCGTCGCCATCTGCTCCGCTTTCTGCTTTTTATAGGTCAATGCCGCAGCCGGAACGGGCTGCACTTTCCCGGTCTCAATCCAGGTCCGCAGGCGGCTCGCATCCGCGAAGTGGGTATATTTCCCGAAGGCATCCATCACCACCAGCGCCACCGGCTTACCGTTAAACACGGTGCGCATCACCAGGCAGTGGCCTGCCGCATTAGTAAACCCGGTTTTGGTTAACTGAATATTCCAGTTCTCGCGGTACACCAGATGGTTCGTGTTGCGAAACGGCAGCGTGTAAGACGGATTCGAGAATGTCGCCATGTCCTCACGCGTGGTGCTGAGCTGGCCGAGCAGCGGGTACTGCTTGCTGGCAATCAGCAGTTTCGTCAGATCGCGGGCCGTCGAGACGTTGTTAATCGACAGCCCCGTCGGTTCAACAAAATGAGTATTGCTCATCCCCAGCGCTTTGGCTTTGGCGTTCATCGCGCGGATAAAAGCATCGTAACCGCCAGGATAGTGGTGCGCCAGACTTGCCGCCGCACGGTTTTCGGACGACATCAGCGCCAGCAGCAGCATATTTTTACGGCTAATTTCACTGTTCAGGCGCACGCGAGAGTAGATCCCTTTCATCTCCGGCGTGTGGCTGATATCCACTTTCAGCTTTTCGTCCAGCGGCAGGCGAGCATCAAGCACCACCATCGCGGTCATTAATTTGGTTATTGAGGCGATCGGGCGCACCAGGTCCGGGTGGCTGGCGTAAATCACCTTATTGGTGTTGAGATCAACAATCATCGCGCTGCCGGACGCAATTTGCGGCTGGGCAGCAGCGGTGGTCACCGCGGGCGTTTTGGCGACGGCTGGCACGGCAGCGGACGCGCCCAGCAGCAGCGCCAGGCTAAGTAAGGAGACACGAAATTTCAGCATGGTGAGACTTCTGATAATTATTCACGCACGTAATGACGTACACCGCCTGTGTCGACGGATAAACACAGGCTGGCTTCGGCATCATAGCGGTCACAGTGCTTTGTCGCCAGCGGATAATCGTGAACAGATGCTGCATTGCTGGCATTTACACCAGCAATGCAGTGAGCTTAGAAGAGACGGTATCCATAACCCCAGAGAATAACCGTCAGTGCCAGTAACACCTCCAGTACCAGCACCCCGATGGCAAGCGTGGAACCGGAGAAGCTCAGGCCCTCTTCTTTATTGATATTCAGGAAGGTTGGAACGCCCAGATACAGCAGATAACCGGTGTAAAAGAGCGCAACAGTACCGATCAGCGCGCACAGCCAGACCAGTGGATAGAGCGCAACAATACCGCTTAAGAACAGCGGGGTCGCGACGTATCCGGCGAAGACCATACAGTGTGCCAGCGATGGGCGCTGTGGATAGTTACGCGCCATCCAGTGAATGACGCGCCCCATGACCGCCACCCCTGCCAGCATCAGGCCATAAAAGAGAATGGCCAGATAAAGCCCGGTAAACCAGGAGAGCTGAACCACGGTACCGTCACCGAAGTTCCAGCCGATTTGTGTTGTGCCAATAAACGCGCATATTACCGGCACCGCGGCCATCAGCAGCACATGGTGGGTGTAATGATGCGAGACCGTTTCGTTCTCACTTTTGATGACATGCATTTCACGATCGGGATGGGAGAAAAGTCCCCAGACATGGTTCATAGCGCCCCCTTGTTGTCGGCCCGTCAGCGATACCTTAAGTATAATGCAGGCTTTAGATTATTTTATGTACAGTGGGAAATTTCCGTTGATTGCCGCGCGGTTGATTCATGAGGTATATGATTAAACGAGGTACGCAGAGGGAGATAACCGTTACGTAATGGATATTAACGCACTCATTGAACAATATGGATATGCCGCGCTGGTCATCGGCAGCGTGGCGGAAGGTGAAACCATCACGCTGCTGGGCGGCGTCGCCGCGCATCAGGGCTTACTGAAGTTTCCGCTGGTCGTCGCTGCGGTCGCGCTGGGCGGCATGATTGGCGATCAGCTGCTCTACTTCCTGGGGCTACGCTTTGGCCCGACGCTGCTCAAGCGTTTCGTTAAACACAAAAAGAAAATCAACCGCGCGCAGCGCCTGATCCAGCGTCACCCTTATCTGTTCGTCATAGGCACCCGCTTTATGTACGGCTTCAGGATCATCGGGCCGATACTGATTGGTGCCAGCCGCCTGCCGCCAAAAATTTTCCTGCCGCTGAATATTGTTGGCGCGATAGCCTGGGCGCTGATCTTCACGACGCTTGGTTACGTGGGTGGCGAGGTGATTGGCCCGTGGCTGCATAACCTTGACCAACACCTGAAGCACTGGGCGTGGTTGATTCTGGTGGTTGTGGCGGTGATTGGGGTCAGGCTGTGGATGCGGCACAGAGAGAAGAAGCGGGATGAGGAGTGAGTCAGCCTGGTGCCCCTCACCCCTTTGGGGAGAGGGGAAACCTGTTACCCTTCCGGCTTAAACTGAGGGTTCGCCAGCATAAAGCCCCCGTCGACGATAAATGATTGCCCTGTGGTATAGCTGGCGTCGCTGTCACACAGCCACGCCACCAGGCTGGCGATTTCTTTGGTGTGGCCCGGCCTTGCCAGCGGGATTTCCGGCATTGACCCTTCCTTCACTTCGCTGTCGTCCATATCGTTCATCGGCGTGGCAATGGCCCCCGGCGCGACGGCGTTCACCAGAATCTTGTGCTTCACCAGCTCCATCGCCATAGATTTGGTTAAGCCGCCGAGCGCATGTTTCGCAGCCGTGTAAGCGCTGGCATCAGGCAGCGGCGTGTGCTCATGCACCGAGGTGATGTTCACAATCCGCCCGCCTTCCCCCTGCTTCACCATCTGCCGTGCCGCAATCTGCGAGCAGAGAAACGCGCCTTCCACGTCGACGGTAAAAATGTTCCGCCAGTCGTCAAACGCCATCTCAAGAAATGGCGCTTTGGTCATCGCTCCGGCATTGTTAACCAGCACGTCCAGCCGGCCGAAACGTGCAATGAGCGTTTCAATGGCTTCAGCGCCGTCCGGGAGCGTGCTTAAATCAAGATGGATAGCCTCTGCACGCTGCCCACGCGCTTCAACTTCACGGCAGGTTTCCAGCGCCCCTTTTTCATCCGAATGCCAGGTGACGCCAATATCAAACCCGCGCTCTGCCAGCATCAGCGCCGTGGTTTTACCGATCCCTGAATCCGATGCGGTTACAATCGCTACTCTGTTCATACTCACCTCCTGAAAAACTGCAAAGAGGTAAGTATAGATAATGGCCCTGTTTAGCCATGATGATAGCCGCCGCCCAGCGCTGACGTCAGCTGCAGCGTGGCGTCGAGATACTGGCCTTTCAACATGACGCCTTCGAGATGCTCTTTCAGTGCCGGGATTCTGGCTTCGCTGACCCGCGAACCGGCAATAATACCTGCGCTAAAACGCGCCTGCGCCAGCGCCACCACGCGCGCCGCGTCTTTTTCGATCTGCTGCTGGTGACGATTTTTTGCCGTCAGGGTTTCAACTTCACTTGCCGTACGCGCCACCTGATTGACCGCCTCCACCACCGCTTTGTTGTAGTTCGCGACCGAGAGGTTATTCTGCGCCTGGGCGATATCCAGATTAGCGTTCAGCCTGCCGCTGTCGAAGATCGGCAGCGTCAGTCCGGCAGTCACGCCCATCTGCTGGGCTGAAGAGCGGAACAGATCGCTCAGGTGCAGGGCATCCTGCTGTAAGAACGCCATCAGGTTCACGTCAGGATAGAACGCCGCTCTGGCGGCTTCCACCTCGCTCATGGAGGCTTCGATATACCAATGCGCCTCCTGCAGATCCGGACGGCGTGCCAGCAGTTCATATCCCAGCGTTGACGGTAGCGAGGCTTCGGCTGCAGGCAACGGGTGGCGCGTAAGGTGTGTCGCCGGGGTGCCGGTCAGCGCATCCAGACGCGCTTCAATGGCCTTCATTTTGCCCTTTACGTCGGCCAGCTGTTCATTAGTCTTACTGGCGTGTATATCGGTTTCGACGCCCTCCACCGAGGAGGTAATACCGTGCTGATACAGTTCGCGATCGGCGTCGATAATATTTTCCTGCTCCTGTTTAATCCGGGTAAGAACTTCCCCTGCTTCGGCCTGGGTCTGCCACGCCCAGTAAAGGCGCGCAACGCTGGTTGAAAGCAGCTGGCGGGTCTGCTCCAGCTCCGCTTTTTGCGCATTCACTTTACCGATACGCGCTGCAATCCGGGCGCGGTTTTTTCCCCATAGATCGAGATCCCAGCCCGCCGTCAGGCCAAAGGTGCCGTTGGTATACCATGGGCCGGTGGTGCCCGCCGCCGGGTCGGTAAGGGCAAACGGCCCCATCAGCCCCTCTGCCGACATTTTTTGCCGTTCAACATCCGCTGAAAAATCCATTTGTGGGCCATCGGCTGCGATAGCGGCTCTGGCCTGCGCTTCGGCAAGCGTAATGCGCTGCCGGGCAATTTGCATATCGGGCGCATCCGCTATGGCTTTGGCAATAAGCGAATTTAACTGCGGGTCGTTATATTCTTTCCACCATTCATTTTTCGGCCAATCCGCATGACGAAGTTGGGCATTAACGGACGCGGCTGTCGTTTGCGTTTGAATTGGCGACACCGTGGAATGTTCCGGTGCGCAGGCAGCCAGCATAAAAACAAGGGAAGCACTCAGAGATAAAATAAGAAAACGTTTCATTACGCCATGCACTCAAAAAAATAAAGGCGCAACTTACGCTTGATGACGCGCTATTTTTTAGTAACGCGTGGCAATCCGCAAATTGTCATACACTTACATACTCGGCAAAATATTCACCGAGTGAATTATTTATTTTTAAATATAATTGCCGTTTATTTTGACTGTATAACTCGCGCAATATCAGCCGACGTTTGCAGCGTGCGGATCTCCTGAAATAATCCCAGCGCTTCGCTGTACTCTTTGCGTAAATAACTCAGCCACTGTTTAATTCGCGCGACGTGATACAAACCGGTGTCGCCCTGCTTCTCCAGACGGCTGTATTTTTGCAGCAGCGTGACGACATCTGCCCACGGCATCCGCGGTTCGTTATATTTCACCACCCGGCTGAGGTTCGGCACGTTCAGCGCGCCGCGGCCAATCATCACCGCATCGCAGCCGGTGGCTTTCAGGCACGCCTGCGCGCTCTCGTAATCCCAGATTTCGCCGTTGGCGATCACCGGAATAGTAAGTCGTTTGCGGATCTCACCAATCGCCTGCCAGTTAATGCGCTCGGCTTTGTAGCCGTCTTCTTTAGTGCGGCCATGCACCACCAGCTCGGTGGCCCCGGCCTGCTGCACCGCATCGGCAATTTCAAACTGTCGGGCATCGCTGTCCCACCCCAGGCGCACCTTAACCGTCACCGGCAAATGCGAGGGCACGGCCTCACGCATGGCTTTCGCGCCGCGGTAAATCAGCTCAGGATCTTTCAGCAACGTCGCTCCACCGCCGCTGCCGTTTACCAGCTTCGACGGGCAGCCGCAGTTAAGATCCACCCCGTAAGAGCCAAGCGCTACCGCGCGGGCGGCATTTTCCGCCAGCCATTCAGGATACTGGCCGAGCAGCTGAATACGCACCAGCGTACCGGAAGGGGTCCGGCTCTGGCGATGCAGTTCAGGGCAGAGACGATAGAATGACTTTTCTGGCAGCAACATATCGACCACGCGCAGGAACTCCGTCACGCAGAGATCGTAATCGTTCACCTCGGTCAGAAGTTCGCGCACGAGGGAGTCGAGCACGCCTTCCATTGGGGCCAGTAAAACACGCATAACAGTACCTGTGAAAAAAGACGCGCTATAGTAGCCGCTCTCTATATCGCTGGGAAGCGCTTCTGTTCAGGCAGAAAGTCACCCGGCGTTGCCCCAACAATTGCGCGAAACGCCGCCGCAAATGCCGCCGGGCCGGAAAACCCCAGCATCCAGGCCACCTGCTTAACCGGGTATCCGTTGGCGAGGAGATCCAGCGAGGCACAAATCCTTGCGCGCTGTCGCCAGGCCCGGAAGCTAAAGCCGGTATCGTTGATAAACGCACGTGAAAATGTGCGTTCAGACATCGCGACCCGTTCCGCCAGCCTTTCCAGAGAGAGATCCCAGAGATTGTTGGCAATGATGTCACAGGCCACGCGATGTAAGCGCTCATCCACGGGCATCGGCAGTTCGGCAGAAATCTGCTGCGTCTCACTGAGGATGTCGAGCAGCAAAACGGCCATGCTGCGCTGGCTTGCCGGCCGGTATTCCGCGCTGAACAGCCCGGCAATCAGCTCTTTGAACAACGCTGTGGCCATAATCACGTGAACCTCGTCTTTCCGCTTAAAAGGTTCGCATTGCGAAATCAGTGCCGGGCTAAACCAGACCGCGCGAAGCTCCGTTGCGGATAACACGCTGTAGGTATGCTCCTGAAAGGGAGGGATCCAAAGCGCGCGCTGCGGCGGTATGACCCAGCGTTTGCTGCCGGTTTCAACCAGCATAACCCCCTTAATGGCAAACAAAAGTTGTCCCTGCGAATGCTGGTGAGGCGGATCGACTTCGCCGCGCGTATAGCGAATTGCCCCTCTTGACCATCCGATAGCATCGTCGTGAATTGGCGTTTTATCGATAACGGTTGGCATTTCACATTCCCCCCTTCCTCTTATGATGCTGCTTGTACACGTAACCAGAGAGAGACGCAATGCACATCCATTTTATTATTCATGAACATTTCGAGGCGCCAGGCGCCTATGAAATCTGGGGGAAAAGTCGCGGCTGCAGTCTGAGCTACACCAGAGTGTATCAGGGCGAACCTTTACCTGAGGAACTGGGGGGCACAGACCTGCTTATCATCATGGGAGGCCCGCAATCCCCCGCTACCACGCTCGAGGAATGCCCCTGGTTTGATGCGCAGGCGGAAAAGGCACTCATCAGCCGCGCGATAGAGGCAGGTAAAACGGTGATAGGCGTTTGTCTGGGCTCACAGCTTATCGGCGAAGCGCTGGGCGCAGCGTTTTGCCACAGCCCGGAAAAAGAGATCGGCAAATTTCCCGTCAGGCTCACAGATGCAGGCAAGGCGAACCCGCTGTTTGAGGACTTTGGCAGCGTGCTGAACGTCGGTCACTGGCATAACGATATGCCTGGGTTGACGCCGCAGGCTAAGGTTCTGGCTTACAGCGAGGGCTGTCCCCGCCAGATCGTGCAATACAGCGAACGGGTTTACGGTTTCCAGTGCCATATGGAGCTGACGCCGGAGGTGGTAGAGTTGCTGATTGAGCATTCGCAGAATGACCTCCGCCGTGCGGGTGAATTCCGTTTTGTCGAAACGGCGGAAAAACTCCGCTCGCATGATTATCGCGAAATGAACCAGGTGCTGTTTTCTTTTCTCGATAAACTGACCGCCTGACGCTGATACCTTCTCTGGCGCGTGACTTCGCCAGCGCAATCCCTTTCCTCTAAACTGTAGCCTGCACCAGTAAGGTGATACCGGACGTTCCATTCCGGAATGTCTGGTATGCTCAAAATTCATGATGTGATCCGTGGCACATTTTTAGGTTTAATTGTATGATGAATGCGTTTCAGCAAGGACTATCACCATGAGCAAATCATTGAACATTATCTGGCAATATCTGCGCGCATTCGTCCTGATTTACGCCTGCCTGTATGCCGGCATTTTCATCGCGTCGCTGCTGCCCATCACCATTCCCGGCAGCATTATCGGTATGCTGATCCTCTTCGTTTTACTGGCGCTGCAAATTCTGCCTGCAAAGTGGGTCAACCCAGGCTGCTTCATTCTTATCCGCTACATGGCGCTGCTGTTCGTGCCTATCGGCGTGGGCGTCATGCAGTATTTTGATTTGCTCAAGGCGCAGTTCGGCCCGATTGTCGTTTCCTGCGCGGTCAGTACGCTGGTGGTTTTCCTGGTGGTGAGCTGGAGTTCTCATCTGGTACATGGAGAACGTAACGTGGTCGGGGAGAAAACAAAAAAATGATGGCTAATATCTGGTGGTCACTGCCGTTAACCCTGCTGGTATTCTTCGCCGCGCGCAAGCTTGCCGCACGATTTAAAATGCCCTTGCTGAACCCCCTGCTGGTGGCGATGGTGGTGATTATTCCCTTCCTGCTGCTCACCGGCATTCCTTATGAGCGTTACTTTGCGGGCAGCAAAATTTTAAACGACCTCCTGCAGCCCGCCGTTGTCGCGCTTGCCTTTCCTTTATATGAGCAGCTGCACCAGATCCGCGCACGGTGGAAGTCCATCATTACTATCTGTTTTGTGGGAAGCCTGGTGGCGATGATTACCGGCACGTCGGTGGCGCTGTTGATGGGGGCCTCCCCGCAAATTGCCGCCTCTATCCTGCCTAAATCAGTGACCACGCCTATCGCGATGGCGGTAGGCGGCAGCCTCGGCGGTATTCCGGCCATCAGCGCGATGTGCGTGATTTTCGTCGGTATTCTCGGCGCGGTGTTTGGCCACACTCTGCTGAACGGGATGCGTATTCACACCAAAGCGGCGCGCGGTCTGTCGATGGGCACCGCCTCGCACGCGCTGGGTACCGCCCGCTGCGCGGAGCTGGACTATCAGGAAGGGGCGTTTAGCTCGCTTGCGCTGGTGATCTGCGGGATTATCACCTCCCTGCTCGCCCCGTTCATTTTCCCGCTGATTCTGGCGGTGATGGGCTAAAATTTGCGATGCGTCGCGCAAATTTCATTTTGATTTCATAAGTTGCATACATAATGAGATGTGGATCACATATAAAGGCCTTGCGGCTCCGTAAACTACCGATCCATTAACCTTTATGAGGCAAACGCCATGCACCCACGTTTTCAAGCTGCCTTCGCTCAGCTTGCAGAGAATTTGCAGTCAGCCCTGGCTCCCGTTCTGGCAGACGCACATTTCCCCGCCCTGCTGACGGCGGAGCAGGTCACGGTGCTTAAACAGGCAACCGGGCTGGATGAAGACGCGCTGGCTTTCGCACTGCTGCCCCTGGCTGCCGCCTGCGCCCGGGCCGATCTTTCCCACTTTAACGTCGGCGCCATCGCGCGCGGCGTCAGCGGAACCTGGTACTTCGGCGGGAACATGGAGTTCCTCGGCGCAACCATGCAGCAGACCGTTCACGCCGAGCAGAGCGCCATCAGCCACGCCTGGCTGCGCGGTGAGAAAGCCCTGAGCGCCATCACCGTAAACTACACCCCATGCGGCCACTGCCGCCAGTTTATGAACGAGCTGAACAGCGGGCTGCAGCTGCGCATTAACCTGCCGGGCCGCGCGCCGCACACGCTGGGGGACTACCTGCCTGACGCCTTCGGCCCGAAAGATCTGGAGATCAAAACCCTGCTGATGGACGAGCAGGATCACGGATTCGCCCTTTCCGGCGATGACCTGAACCAGGCGGCCATACGCGCGGCGAACAAGAGTCACACTCCGTACAGCAACTCCCCGAGCGGCGTGGCACTGCAGTGCCGCGATGGCCGTATCTTCACCGGCAGCTATGCGGAAAACGCCGCGTTTAACCCAACGCTGCCGCCGCTGCAGGGCGCACTCAACCTGCTGAGCCTGAACGGCTACGATTATCCGGACATTCAGCGTGCCGTTCTGGCCGAAAAGGCCGATGCGCCGCTGATTCAGTGGGATGCCACCGCCGCAACGCTCAAGGCGTTAGGCTGCACGACGATCGACCGCGTCCTGCTGGCGTAAACCTTACGGCGGACAGAAATGTCCGCCACGTTGCTGAAAAACCCCTCAGTTGAGTCGCTGTTTCTTGCGCTAACCAGGCGGGTAAAGTAGCCTGAGTTAAATTTCATCCACGAACGAGCCATCTTCATGTTAAAGCGCGTTTTTTACAGCCTGTCTGTCCTGGTCGGCATACTGCTGTTTATCGTGCTGGGTCTCGACCGCTGGATGAGCTGGAAAACCGCCCCCTACATCTTTGATGACCTGCAGGATCTCCCCTATCGTCAGGTGGGCGTGGTGCTCGGCACCGCCAAGTATTACCGCACCGGCGTTATCAACCAGTATTATCGCTACCGCATTCAGGGCGCGCTGAACGCCTACAACAGCGGCAAGGTGAACTACCTGCTGCTGAGTGGTGATAACGCGCTGCAAAGCTATAACGAGCCGGTGACGATGCGTAAAGATTTGATTGCCGCAGGCGTCGATCCGGCCGATATCGTGCTCGACTACGCGGGCTTCCGCACCCTGGACTCCATCGTGAGGACCCGTAAGGTCTTCGACACCAACGACTTCATCATCATCACCCAGCGCTTCCACTGCGAGCGCGCGCTGTTTATCGCCCTGCACATGGGCATTCAGGCCCAGTGCTACGCGGTGCCGTCGCCAAAAGATATGCTGAGCGTGCGCGTCCGCGAGTTTGGTGCCCGCTTTGGTGCCCTGGCCGATCTCTATATCTTCAAACGCGAACCGCGTTTTTTAGGCCCTCTGGTGCCCATTCCGGCGATGCATGAAGTGCCGGAAGACGCGCAGGGTTACCCGGCGGTGACGCCGGAGCAGCTGCTGGATATGCAGAAAAAAGAGAAAAAGTAGGCCTGCTTTTATACTTTCTTTACGCCGGTACTGACGCTTTTTATCCCCCCTTTACGCCAGCTCTTTTAACCTGAGTTCACTGCCGCTACGGCTTCATTGAAGAATGACTATGAACTCGATAATGAATGCGTTTTTCCTCAAAAGTCTTCGCCCGTATTTTAACTTCCCCGGTTTATCACTCCCCGGCGCACTTAATTCTGGTCTCTGGCTGGATGAAAAAATTGACGCCCTGCAGCACAATATTGCCGTGGAAGTGGCCGACTATCTTGAAAGCTACCCGCAGACGAAACACGTTGACGTTTACCTGAACGATATCAACGGCACGATGCGCGGCAAGCGCCTCACGGTGGAGAGCATGCTGAGTCTGGAAAAAGGCTGTTATTTTCCGCTTTCCGTCTACTCCATGGATCAGAAGGGAAAAATCGCCGCCCCGGTTTATGATGAACCCGACCGGCTGTGCGTCCCGGTCGCCGGTTCTCTGCGTCCCTGTCCGCAGGATCCGGAGCATACCGCGCAGATCCTGCTGACGATGAAGGACAGCGACGGTAACCCCTGCCCTCTTGAGCCACGCGCGATACTGCAGAACGTCGTGGCCCGCTTCCACCAGCACGGCCTTTTCCCGGTCATTGCCCCGGAAATCGAGTTTTACCTGACGGGACAGGGCGATCGCGATCCGCAAAATCAGGGCTGTTTTCACATGGACACCTCGTCGGCGCACGCGGCGCTTTTTGACGAGCTGGAACAGCTGGCGCACCTTCAGCGCATCCCGCTGTCAGGGGTGGTAGCAGAAGCCGAGTCCGGACAGTACGAATTAAACCTGAAGCACAGCCAGCGCGTCGTAGAGATCTGTGATAACGTGCTGGCCTTGCGCCGCCTGACCCGCTATGTCGCTGAAAAGCACGGTCTTCAGGCTAACTTTATGGCTAAGCCCTTCAGCCAGCTCTCCGGCAGCGGTTTGCACATCCATTTCAGCCTGAACAACAGCCGTGGCGAGAACGTTTTTGCCTCGCCGGTGAACGCGCTGAGCAGCATGATGCGCTTGTGCATCGCGGGCCAGCTGGCGCTGATGCCCGCCTCCGTCGCCATTCTTGCGCCGGGGGTCAACGCGTTTCGTCGCCTGCGAAAAAACCTGACGGAACCCGTCTTTAACTCGTGGGGCTATAACACCCGCTCCGCTGCCCTGCGCATTCCCTGCTCGGAAGTGAGCAACCGTCGTATCGAGTACCGACTGGCCGGAGCCGATGCGAATCCGTATCTGGTGGCGGCCACAATCCTGACTGGCATGCTGTACGGGCTGGAACATATCGACGAGGGGGAACTCCCGGAACCGCAGCAGGACCATCCGGAACTCCCGCTGTTCCAGCAGGAGGCAATTGAGGCCTTCGCCCGCTGTCAGTATCTCACCGACAGCCTGGGCGACGCCTTTTCCGAACAGTGGGTCGCCTGCAAGCTTTCTGAACTCGAGTGGTTTGAGCGCATTGTGACTCAAGAAGAGTCCCATCTGGCATAGGCCATAAAAAAGCCCGCTCGGTGAGCGGGCCGGGTATGGCGAGTGACGATTACTTCTTACGGGCGTACTTCAGTGAATCCAGCGCCACCGCGAAGATAATGATGGCGCCCTTGATGATGTACTGCCAGTACGGGTTCACGCCGATGTAGGTCAAACCGTAGTTGATGACGGTAAAGATGATCACACCGGTGACCACGCCGAGCACGGTACCCACCCCGCCGCTGAAGGAGACGCCGCCGACCACGCAGGCCGCAATCGCATCCAGCTCGTACATGAAGCCAAGGTTGTTCGTTGCGGAGCCGATACGGCCTGCTTCAAGCATCCCACCGAAGGCGTAGAACACACCGGACAGCGCGTAAATCATCAGCAGGTTCAGGGCAACGTTTACCCCGGACACTTTCGCCGCTTCCGGGTTACCGCCGATAGCGAAGATGTTTTTACCGAAGCGCGTTTTGTTCCACAGGATCCAGACGAACGCCACCGCAATCAGCGCATAGAAGGTAATGTACGACAGGCGGAAGCTACCCAGCGCGATAAACCCCTGCGTGAAGGTGGAGAAGCCGCTGTCAAAGCCCGAAATCGGCGACGCGCCCACAAAGTCGTAGTACAGGGAGTTGATACCGTAAACGATGATCATCGTACCCAGCGTGGTGATAAATGGCGTCACGTTCAGGTAAGCGATGATAATACCGTTGATCAGGCCAATCACCGCCCCGATGGCGCAGACAATCAGGATCACCACGAAAATCGGCATGGTCGCCATCTCCGGGAACACCTTGTTGGCGTTTTCCATCGACTGCAGCAGGGTTGCCGCAATAACCGCCGCCAGGCCGACCTGACGACCGGCAGAAAGGTCCGTTCCCTGGGTGACGATAAGGCCCGCCACGCCCAGCGCAATGATGATACGCACGGAGGACTGGGTCAGAATATTACTCAGGTTCAGCAGGCTTAAGAACGTAGGGTCCTGGAAAATAATAATGGCCAGCAGGACTAAAAGAACAACGTAAATACCGCCTTCTTTCAGGTAAGTGAGAAAACTTTTTTTATTTAACGCACTCATGAGGAGCCCCTGATCTTAAAGGTGCAAAGACGCAAGACGCAAAATTTCGTTTTGCGTTGTCGTTTTGGTGTCAACAATACCGGCAACGAGACCATTGCTCATAACCAGAATACGGTCCGTGATCCCTAACAGTTCCGGCATTTCGGAAGAAATAATAATGATCCCTTTATTCTTTTTCGCCAGCTCGGCAATCAGCTGATAAATTTCAAACTTCGCGCCGACGTCAATACCGCGGGTCGGTTCATCCAGCATCAGAATTTCTGGCTGGGTTAATAACCAACGGCCAATAATAACTTTTTGCTGGTTACCACCGGAAAGCGAACCGATTTGGGTACGGTGGCCTGGCGTTTTCACGCGCATGGAGTCAATTACCCACTGGGTATCGCTCTTCATGCGGGAGTTATCCAGCAGCCCGACTTTGTTTTTGTAATTGCGAATATTAGAGATTAACGAGTTAAAGTTAATATCCAGATAAGCATAAATACCGGTCGAACGACGTTCTTCCGTCACCAGCGCAAAACCGTTATTAATGGCTTCGTTGGCATTATGGTTGTTAATTTTCTTCCCGTGCAGCGTGATGGTGCCGTCGGCCTTCTCGCGGATGCCAAACAGGGTTTCCACGATGTCGGTACGCTTTGCCCCTACCAGGCCAGCAATGCCAAGAATTTCGCCTTTGTGAAGGTCGAAAGAAACATCGCGGATGGACGGCTGGCGCAGCGAGGTCAGATTGCGCACTTCGAGGATTACTTCACCTGGCTTGTTCTCTTTGTCCGGGAAGCGCTGGTTCAGGGAACGGCCGACCATCATGGCGATGATCTTGTCCATGTCCAGCCCTTCAAGCGGCTGCGTGGCAATCCACTGGCCGTCGCGCAGGATGGTAATTTCATCGCACAGCTGGAAGATCTCTTCCATTTTGTGCGAGATGTACACAATGCCGCAGCCGCGTTCTTTCAGCTTACGAATAATGGTAAAAAGGTGATTAACCTCTTTTTCCGTTAATGACGAGGTAGGTTCATCCATGATGACGATTTTCGCATCATAGGAGAACGCTTTGGCAATTTCGATCATCTGCATCTGGGAAACGGATAATGTCCCCACGCGGGCGCGCGGATCGATATCAATATCCAGCTCATCGAAAATCGCTTTGGTGTCGCGATACATTTTATCCTGATCGACAAACACACCTTTGGTTGGGTAACGTCCCAACCACATGTTATCCATTACCGAGCGTTGCAGTACCAGGTTTAATTCCTGGTGAACCATCGAGATACCGTTTTCCAGCGCTTCTTTCGCTGAATGGAAATCGATCTCTTTCCCCTGAAAAAGAATGCTGCCAGAATCTTTTTGATAGATCCCAAAAAGACATTTTAATAACGTTGATTTACCCGCACCGTTCTCCCCCATTAATGCATGAATAGAGTGAGGACGGACTTTTAAATTAACATTATCGAGTGCCTTAACACCGGGGAAGGACTTGTTGACGCCTGTCATTTCCAACAAGTATTCACCGGACGACTGAGTAGTTGTGCTGACCATAATTATACCTTGTTGGCCTCGCATATCGCGTTATAAAAGGGCGCAACGAATTGCGCCCAGTGAAGACAAAACAAAGATCTTATTTACCGATAAACTCAGCCAGGTTGGACTGGTCTACGCCCACGTAAGGTACGCGAACGATTTTGTTGTCAATTTTCCAGTTGGTGCCATCCGCCGCGCCTTTACCGTCGGCAAGGTTTTTCGCCAGATCGAAGGTCGCTTTCGCCTGGTTGTTGGCATCGTTCAGAACGGTACCGGCCATCGCGCCAGATTTAACCAGCGCCAGCGCTTCCGGCAGGGCATCCACGCCAAATACCGGGATGGACGATTTATTGTGGGCTTTCAGCGCTTCAACCGCACCCATTGCCATCGCATCGTTGTTGGCAATGACCACTTCGATTTTGTTCGCGTTCGGGCCAGACAGCCACGCGTCCATCTTATCTTTCGCCTGAGCGGTGTCCCACATCGCGGTATCTAACGCCAACTGCTGGGTTTTCAGGCCTTTGTCGTTCAGCTCTTTGATAACATAGGTGGTACGCGCTTCAGCATCCGGGTGGCCAGGTTCGCCTTTCAGCAGCACGAACTGGATCTGACCGTCTTTGTTCAGGTCCCAGTTCGGGTTCGCCGCCCAGTGCTTCGCGATCAGATCGCCCTGAATAATGCCGGACTCTTTAGAGTCAGTACCGACGTAATACGCTTTGTCATAGCTGTCCAGCGCTTTACGGGAAGGTTCTTTGTTGAAGAAGACGATTGGCACGTTCTGGCCGCGCGCTTTCTCAATAACCGTGCCTGCTGCAGCCGGGTCAACCAGGTTGATCGCCAGGGCCTTAACGCCTTTAGCCAGCAGAACGTCGATCTGATCGTTCTGTTTGGACTGGTCGTTCTGGGAGTCATTCATCAGCAGCTGTACGTCTGGCGCTGCTTTCGCATCTTTCTCAATTGCTTTACGCACAACAGACATGAAGTTGTCGTCGTATTTATAGATGGTCACACCAATACGGGTATCCGCAGCGTGCGCTGCTGCACCAAAAAGCATGCTTGCCATTACAGCAGACAGGGTCAACACCTTCTTATTCATGGTATCTCCGGTTTTTTTATGCAGGGTAGTTCTTGTGAATAACGATCGGCAGGCAGGTGTTAATAAAACGTTACTGACAGCCGACGTTCACTTATAAAATTTCTATCTTCCGTGGTCGGTAACGCTCCAGAAATGCGTTTTATTCGTTGTTTGCGGCACATTGGCTATGGTGAAAGCGAATAATCACCGTTACATAGCGTTTCAGCCCCTAAAACGCTGACATCATAGTCAGCGCCTTGTTAAGATACTGTGAATTTACTCACAGATTGAAAACGGTTACATCACCTGGTGTAATCAGTTAGTGATCGGAACCACAATTTGCCGGGCGGCGACGGAATGACGACGCACCAGCGTCGGCATGAAGCAGTGAGTTGCCCCCGGATCCAGCAGCCCTGCCGCTCCCTGCAGCGCCAGCTCGGTCGCCAGTTTTGCCATAGAAGCAATGGGATAGCGCACCGTAGTCAGCTGCGGGTCGGTGTAACGGGCAATCGGAATATCATCGAAACCAATCAATGACAAATGCTGTGGCACCGCAATGCCGTTATCCTTCAGCGCAGTCAGCGCACCTGCCGCCATGCTGTCGTTATAGGCAAACACGGCAGAAAGCTGCAGATTGCGGCCCAGCAGTTCCACCATTGCCGCCTCACCGCCCTGCATATCCGGCGTGCCGGTGCCAATCCAGCTTTCTGATGGCGTAATACCGTGCTCTTTCAGGGCGTTTTGCCACCCCTCACGCCGCAGCTCGTCATCTTCAATGTGATGGCTGGATGCCAGATAGCCGATCCGCTGATGGCCGTTATTGATGAGCATTTTGGTGGCCATCATGGCGCCGCTGACGTTATCCAGCCCGACACAGCGGTGGGCATAGCCCGGGACGATGCGGTTGATTAACACCATGCCCGGGATCTGCTCCATAAACCCGACCAGCTCTTCATCGCTTAAGGCTTTTGAGTGAACAATCAGGGCGTTGCAGCGCTGGCGGATCAGCACTTCAATGGCATAACGCTCCTTTTCCGCCTCGTGATAGCTGTTGCCAATCAGCACGTATTTCTGATGCTGCTGGGCGACCACATCGACCGCTTTCACCAGCGCACCGAAAAAGGCGTCCGAGACATCCATTACCACCACGCCGATGGTATCGCTGACCTGTGTTGCCAGCGCCTGTGCGTTGGCATTTGGCCGGTACCCGAGCTGAGTCACGGCTTTCATTACGGTTTCACGGGTTTCAGGGCTGACCAGCGCGCTGTTGTTCAGCACGCGGGAGACGGTAGCCACAGAAACGCCCGCCAGACGGGCGACGTCACGAATGGTGATCATATTCACCATCCTTCAAAGAATTGCAGCAACTCACAGACACCCCCTGTGTTTAGCAAGGTGGCTATTTTGGCAGCGAGAGAAAGGGGACTACGTGAAGAAGCTCACACTCATGAAAACGCTTACATCCGTTTTGTTAATGATTGTGATCCAGATCGTTATCTGGATGTATTACTCAATGATACCCCCGAAGCATGTGCGGTTAACTGACGCCACACCCACTCCAGCGGTCCCTGGCGGAAATAACGCAGCCAGATGACAGAAAACGCCAGGTTTACTATCCAGACCGGAATAACAAACGCCAGTAGTCCGAGGCGGTCGAATTTCATAAACAGGCCAAAGCGATAGAAAAGCGTGGTGCAGATCAGCGTCTGCAGGAGGTAATTGCTTAACGCCATCCGCCCAACGCAGGCTACGGCGCTGACGATCCACAGGCGAGAAAGCTGCGGCCAGAAACCATAGATCAGCGCCGCATAGCCGATGGTCTGGAACGGCGAGCTCAATTCACGCGGCGCCTGCAGCAGGAATGCGCACCAGCGGTAATCCCAGTGAAGGTGCCACTGCGCCATCACCGCCGGAAGGTTAATCAGCACGCCCAGCAGGACCAGCCCCGCGCCGGTGCGGCGGTAGTGACGCAGGCTGAATTCCCCTTTCAGCCAGCCGGTGCGCATCAGTGACGCGCCCATCAGCATCATGCCCGCCAGCTGCCAGCCGTATTGCGCCCCCAAGGCAAGCAGATTGTCGCCCAGCATATCCGCACGGTTGCTTATCGCTTCCGTACCGCCCTTCAGCTTCCAGTACTGCTCGTACTGGAGGTTAGCGGCGTCCGGGATCCAGGAACGGTTTGTCGCGTCACCGGAGATCAGCCCCAGCAAAAGCAGTACGCCGAGTCCCATGAGATAGAGCATCACGCCGGTGTTAAACAGGCTTTTCACGCTGTGCGCGTCGCGAATCAGCCGCCAGCAGATTAGCCCGACTAACCCATAAGCGAGAAGAATATCACCATCCCAGAAGAACAGGCCATGGATAAAGCCGAGAATTGCCAGTAGCGTTAAGCGCGACTGGATCCAGCGCGTGCCGCGTTTGAGCAGAAGCTGCAGGCCCGCGCCAAACAGCAGCGCAAACAGCGTGAGGAATTTAACCTGAGCAAACAGGTCGAGGATCGCCCACGTCCAGGCATCGCTTCGGGTGATGTCGCCGTACCAGGCGGGATTGAGGTAAGCGGCCTTCGGCAGACCGAAGGCGCTGATATTCAGCAGCAGGATACCCAGAATGGCGACGCCGCGAACAAAATCGAGCGTGACGTTTCGCTCCATGGTCCCTGCCCTGTCTGATTAGTTGTGGTGACGCACTGCGCGCAGGAACTCCTGGCGGGTGTTCTGGCTCGATTTAAACAGGCCGCCCAGCGAGGTGGTGGTGGTCGCACTGGTCGCATCACGCACGCCGCGCGCTTTCACGCAGTAGTGCACCGCATCAATAGAGACCGCCACGTTATTGGTACCCAGCAGCGTTTGTAGCGCGATCAGGATCTGCTGCGTCAGACGCTCCTGCACCTGAGGGCGCTGCGCGAAGAACTGCACAATACGGTTGATCTTCGACAGGCCAATCACCGTGTCTTTCGGGATATACGCCACGGTCGCTTTACCGTCGATGGTCACGAAATGGTGCTCGCAGGTGCTGGTCAGCGTAATATCACGGACCGTCACCATCTCATCCACCTTCATCTTGTTTTCGATGACGGTAATTTTCGGGAAGTTGGCGTAATCCAGTCCGGAGAAAATTTCGTCAACGTACATTTTAGCGATACGCTTGGGCGTCTCCATCAGGCTGTCATCGCTCAGATCGAGATTCAGCAGTTGCATGATCTCGGTCATATGCCCGGAAATCAATCTTTTACGGGTTTCATTGTCCATATCCTGAACGGGCGGACGCAGTGGCGTTTCAAGACCGCGCGCGAGCAGGGCTTCGTGGACCAGGGCAGCTTCTTTACTGAGTGATGACATTTTGTTCTCCTGCAGGTGTGGCGTCTTTCGCCCTCGTTGTGGCAAAAGTATGCGCTCATTGTGCGTGAGGCGACGCACATAATCCAGTATTCACGACGATAATTATTGCAATTGCTGTTGCCTTTCAGCGTGGCGATTCCAGACCAGGGCACCCGCGACAAACAGCGCAACGCCAGCCAGCCCCAGCGCAGGCTCCAGCCGGTGGGTTAGCCAGGTTGATAACGCCGAGGTCACCGGCCCCACCAATTGCCCGATGGCATACCCGGTGGTGAGCAGCCCCGCCATATAGCGCGTGTGGTTCGGTGCCAGCTCGCGGCCGTATAAAAGAGAGAGCTGCACCGCGCAGAGGAACCCGCCTCCCACCAGCAGCCCGCCCGTCAGCAAGCCGCCAATGCCCGGCAGCAGCCAGGCCGCCAGCACGCCCGCGCCCTGTAACCACAGCACGATAGCCAGCCTGCGGTTAGCCGTTGAGGTGTGGCGCAAAAGAATGCTGAGCGCAATCCCCACCACGGCCGCGGCACCAAAAATCGGCCAGACAAACTGGGCAAACAGGCTGCCGGGAAAACGCACCGCCGCCATTTGCGAAAGGAAGGTCGCCGGAAGGATATAGCCAAATCCCGCCAGGCTGTAGCTCCAGACCAGGCGCTTGAGATCCGTCGTCAGCACCAGCGGCTCTGGCGCGCTGCCGGGTCGATGAAGCTGTCCGGAACGCGGCAGATAGCGCGCCACCAGCGCGACCAATACCAGCGCCAGCACGCCGTAGATTTGCCACGCCGCACCGGCCGAAAGGGATTTCGCCTGAATATAGACCGCGAGCAGGCCGCTCAGGGCGATGCCCGCGCCTGGTCCGGCAAACACGGCGGCGCTGAGCCCCGGTTTACCCAGCTGCCCCAGCCGCTCGTTGCTCCAGGCGGCAATCAGCACCATTGACCAGCCGCTCATGCAGCCAATCACAAAGCGCAGCAGGCCGTGCACAACGGCGTTATCCGCGGCGGCGGAGAGCAGGGTCAGCGCAACCGCACCGGTGATGCCAAGCCAGAGTCGCGTTTCAACAAAGCGGTGCGCCCGCATGGCATCCCATGCGCCCACCAGATAGCCCAGATAATTCATCGCCGCCACCAGACCTGCGCTGGTGAGCGTGAGTTGCCCGGCGGCAATCATCAGCGGCACCTGAGGCGTAAAGGCGAAGCGCCCTATCCCCATCGCCACCACCAGAACGACAAACCCACTAAGCGCAATACGCAGCGCCATGACCGCTCCAATTGTTAAAGAAAAGTAAATTTATGATGCAGCATCTCGCCGTTCCGCGAAAGTGAAAGTTGCTCACAGGTAAATGAAAACGCTGTATTATGGCTCTAATGAATAGCTATTCTCATTAAGGAGCCCTGCATGGAACTGCTCGAAGAGCACCGTTGTTTTGAAGGTCGACAGCAGCGCTGGCGGCACGACTCCACCACGCTGAACTGCGCCATGACGTTTAGCATTTTCCTGCCCCCGACGGAAAATCCGCCGGTTCTGTTCTGGCTTTCAGGCCTGACGTGTAATGACGAAAACTTCACTACCAAAGCGGGCGCGCAGCGTATTGCGGCCGAGCTGGGCATTGCGCTGGTGATGCCCGACACCAGCCCGCGCGGCGATGATGTGGCGGACGATGCCGGGTACGACCTGGGCAAAGGTGCCGGATTTTATCTCAACGCCACCGAGCAGCCGTGGGCGAGCCATTACCGCATGTATCACTACATTCGCGACGAGCTGCCAGCGCTGATTAAGGCCGAATTTACGGTGAGCGACCGCTGCGCCATCAGCGGCCACTCCATGGGCGGGCACGGGGCGTTAATCATGGCGCTGAAAAACCCGGGGAAATACACCAGCGTCTCTGCGTTCGCGCCGATTGTGAACCCAACGCAGGTGCCGTGGGGACAAAAAGCTTTCACAAACTATCTGGGTAAAGATGAAGAGAAATGGCAGGAATGGGATAGCTGCGCGCTGATGCTGGCAAGCCGGACGGAAGATGCGATTCCGATGCTTATCGACCAGGGTGATGCGGATCAGTTCCTCGCCGGACAGTTACAGCCTGCGGTTCTGGCTGAAGCGGCGCGCCAGAAGGACTGGCCGCTGACGCTGCGCATTCAGGCGGGATACGATCACAGCTATTACTTTATGGCGTCCTTTATTGAAGATCATCTCCGCTTCCATGCGGAACATCTGTTCAGGTAAGTTCAGCCTTTTTGCCCGGTAGCCTCCTGCATACCGGGCCTTTCCCCTCCCCCTCATTTACATAGTTCTATCCGCTTGAATCCAGGCTGGTTTCCTTTCACCTCCTTCAAACACAAATGATTTCAATTATCATTTGTGTTTACAATTCTACATTCTTTTGTACAATTCCAGGCTCTTCTCCATCTTAAAGAGTTCTTAAAAGACAAAAACATACAGTTCTCAGGGTTATCCCGATGGAGTTTTATTCATTTTTATACGGAATGTACAAATGACAATACCCCGCATTAAGCTCCTGGCCGTCGCCGTTGGCGCTGCCACATTCACCCCTCTCGTTCACGCAGCCGATCAGGACACCGTTGTCGTCACCGCGACGGGTTTTGAACAAAAGATCCAGAATGCCCCCGCCTCCATCTCTGTTATTTCGAAACAGCAGATTGAAGATAAAGCCTACCGTGATGTTACCGATGCCCTGAGAGACGTCCCGGGCGTGGTCGTCACCGGCGGCGGGAGTAGCAGTGATATCAGCATTCGCGGCATGGCATCTCAGTACACCTTGTTCCTCGTGAACGGCAAACGCGTCAGTACGCGAAGCACCCGCCCAAACAGCGACAACTCGGGTATTGAACAAGGCTGGCTGCCGCCGCTGGAGTCCATTGAGCGCATTGAGGTTATCCGCGGCCCGATGTCCTCACTTTACGGCTCCGATGCGATGGGTGGCGTCATCAACGTCATTACCAAAAAAGTCTCAAACACTAAAGCCTGGACCGGTTCGTTGCACGGCGATGCAACCTTCCAGGAAAACCATGATTCCGGCGATATCTTCCAGACCAACGCCTACGCTTCTGGTCCCCTGATTGACGGTCTGCTTGGCGCAAAAGTGACGGGGCTGTTGTCACGCCGCGCCGAAGATAAAATCGTGAACGGGTATAACGAGCAGAAAATGCGTAACGGTGGCATTACCCTGAACTTCACCCCGGATGAGAAGAACGATTTCGATCTTGATTTTGCTCGCGAGCTTCAGGACAGAAACAGCACGCCAGGGATGTCGAAAGCGGCTGAAACCTGCCGGGGAACGACCTGTACGCCAAATACTAAAAGCGACTCACGCTATGAGCACACAACTTACTCCTTAACCCACAGCGGGTATTACGACGACTTCAATACCACCAGCTATATCCAGCAGGAAGAGACCAATAATCCAGGTCGCAAAATGCGCTCGTATAACACCACCTTCAACAACCAGAACCAGATTTTCCTCGGCGATCATACGTTGACCCTCGGCGGGCAGTATCGGTATGAGAAACTGCGCGACGAGGGCAATCAGCTGGAAGCTGCGGACGGCCTGAACAAACTGACGCGCTGGAGCTGGGCCCTGTTTGCCGAAGATGAATGGTCAATGACGGAAAGCTTTACATTGACCGGCGGCCTGCGTATGGACAAAGACCAAAACTACGGGACGAACTGGACGCCGCGCGGTTACGGCGTATGGCACCTGGCCGATCACTGGACGTTGAAAGGCGGGGTTTCGGCTGGCTATCGTGCGCCGGATCTGCGGCAGTCGTCTGCCAGTTGGGGCCAGGTAACGGGTGGCGGCCGTCTTGACGGTATCATCGTTGGCAACCCGGATCTGAAACCAGAGAAGAGCCTGAGCGAAGAGCTCGCCCTGCTCTGGGATAACAACGATAACCTGAATGCCGGCGTGACGCTGTTTAATACCGACTTCAAGGACAAGATTACGGAAGTTCGCCGCTGTAACAGCAGCGCCGATCCCGCCTGTACGATTGGCGATCACAGCTATGATTTCGTGAGCGACCGCGTTAACGTGGACAAAGCCAACATGCGCGGCGTGGAGTCCTCCTTCGGCTGGAAAATCTCGCGCGATGTAAACTGGACCGCAAACTATACCTATACCGAATCTGAGCAGAAGAGCGGTCAGTTCTCAGGCAAGCCGCTGAACAAGATGCCGAAGCACATGTTCAACACCACCCTGGACTGGCAGGCGACGCCCGACGTAGGTTTCTGGAGCCGTCTGAACCTTCGCGGTAAAACGTCTGAGTACCTGAGCCGCACGTCAATGACCCAGGGCACACCGTCCTACACTCAGGTTGATGTCGGTCTGCGCTACAACGCGAACAAAAACCTGCTGGTTACCGCCGGTGTGTATAACGTGCTGGATAAGCAGATTGACTACGACACATATGACACCGTGCTGGACGGGCGTCGCTATACGGTTGGCATGACCTACAGCTTCTGATCTGCCCATAAAAAAAGCCCGCTCGAGTGAGCGGGCTGAAAGAGAGGAAGCGCGGTTATTGTTTAAATCGTTCCGGGAAATCCATTTCACTGTAGCGAACGAAGCGGGTTCCTTTCGTCAGTTTGTAGCCAAACCAGATGACCAGGAACAGCGGAATACCAATGTAGGTCGCCGTGACGGCACCCCAGTCAATGGTGTCCGCAAGGAAGGCCTCATAGTTCTGACCCAGAGTAATGATCAGGCACAGAACGAAGGCGAAAATCGGCCCCAGCGGGAAGAACCCTGAACGGTACGGCAGGTTATTCAGGTCATGACCCTGCATGACGTAGCCGCGACGGAAACGGTAGTGGCTGATGGCAATGCCCAGCCAGGCGATAAAGCCCGTCATCCCGGAGGTGTTAAGCAGCCACAGGTACACCGTCTGGTTGCCGAACATGGAGGTCAGGAAGCACAGGCCGGCAATCACCGTGGTGGCATACAGCGCGTTGCGCGGTACGCCGCCGCGGGACAGTTTCGAGAAAATGCGCGGCGCTTTGCCGTCGCAGGCCAGGGTATAAAGCATACGGGTGGAGGCGTACATGCCGGAGTTACCCGCCGACAGCACCGCCGTCAGGATCACCGCATTCATTACCGCCGCCGCTGAGAGCAGGCCCGCGTGCTGGAAGACCAGGGTGAACGGGCTGACGCTGATGTCTTTCACGTCGTTACGCAGCAGGCTTGGATCGGTATACGGAATGATCAGGCTGATAATCAAAATAGCGAACACGTAGAACAGCAGGATACGCCAGAACACCTGACGCACCGCGCGAGGAATGTTCTTCTCCGGGTTTTCGGATTCACCGGCCGCGATACCAATCAGCTCCGTGCCCTGGAAGGAGAAGCCGACAATCATCGCCACGCCAATCATCGCCGAGAAGCCCCCGGCAAACGGCGCATCGCCGATGGTCCAGTTACTCCAGCCCGCAGGTTCAGCCCCTTTGAAAATACCCACGATCATCGCCACGCCGACGACGATAAAGATGATGACGGTTGCCACTTTGATCAAAGAGAACCAGTATTCCGCTTCGCCAAAGCCGCGCACGGAGATGTAGTTCAGCAGGAAGATGACGGCGAGGAACAGGGCGCTCCAGATCCAGCCCGGCGTGTCCGGGAACCACCAGGTCATCACCAGCTGCGCGGCGACGAGGTCTACGGCGATGGTGACGGCCCAGTTGTACCAGTAGTTCCAGCCCAGCGCGAAGCCGAAGCCTTCCTCAACGTATTTTTGTCCGTAGGTCGAAAACGAACCTGACACCGGCATGTATGCCGCCAGTTCGCCCAGGCTGGTCATCAGGAAATAAACCATCAGGCCAATCAGGATATAAGAGAATAATGCCCCACCCGGGCCGGCTGCCGAAATCGTTGCGCCAGAGGCAACGAAAAGACCTGTACCGATTGAGCCGCCAATGGCGATCATCGTCAGGTGACGCGCCTTGAGTTCACGACGTAGCGTGGGCGCTTCTGTGGTTTTAGTTTCTGAAACCATGTGAAAATGCTGTCCATTTAATAAATGAGGCGCGATTGTAGCAGACGATCTGCGTTCCTTCCGGCAGAAATACCCTGTTATAAGAGAGCTTCATGACGCGTCCAGGATTATAAGTAACGCATTATTTTTCCCTCTCCCCTTTGGGGTGAGGGGCGCTTTTACATCTCGCAGTAGCGCAGAAAACGCTGCAGCGAACTGGACAGGTGTTTCTGACGATGGTGGATGCACCACAGCGTGCGCACCAGTTTTGGCAGCGGAACGGGGATTTCCACCAGCGATCCGGTCTCCAGCTGTTCGGCAATCACCCGCCGGGAAAGACAGCTGATGCCCAGGCCATGACGCACCGCGTGCTTAATCGCCTCTGAGTTTCCCAGCTCCATTCCCAGCTGGAAATGCGGCAGATGCGACAGCAGCAGGTAGTCGACAATCTCGCGCGTGCCGGAACCCTGCTCGCGGAGGATCCACTGCGCCTGCGCCAGCCGCTCCAGCGTCACCTCGCCCTGCAATAACGACGAGGCCGGAGACGCAAACACCACCAGCTCATCCTCCAGCCAGGGCTCGGCAATGATATCGACGTTGTGGCAAGGACCTTCGATAAGACCGATATCCACGCGGAAATCAATCACCGCGTTGATCACGTCCTGGCTGTTACCCACGCTCATTTCCAGCGGCAGGGTCGGGAAGTCCCGGCGGTAGCGGGCAATCACTTCCGGCAGGATGTAGTTGCCGATGGTGCTGCTGGCAAATACGCGGATCGCGCCGTTGTCCTCGCGGAACAGTTGCTCGATTTCAATAGCCTGCTCCAGCAGCGCCAGCGCGCGCGGGTAAAGCAGGCGGCCATGTTCGTTGACCACCAGTCGCTTCCCTACCCTGTCAAACAGCTGGACGCCCAGCTGGCCTTCGAGATCGGTCAACGCCGCGCTGACGGCAGACTGCGAGAGCGCCAGCATTTGTGACGCCTGGGTCGTCGAGCCGCTTTTCAGCACCTCGGCAAACACTTCCAGCTGACGCAATGTAATGTGCATGGTTGCTTACCACTTATAAAGATTGATTATAAATATATAATCAATTTTATTTTTAAGCCAGCGCGCCGTAACCTTTAGCCAGACAAAGGAGAAGGTTATGTCAGAAATCACCTTACAACATCATCGTACAGTGTGGCACTTCGTGCCCGGCCTTGCGCTCAGCGCCGTCGTCACCGGCGTGGCCTTATGGGGCGGCAGTATTCCGGCAGTGGCCGGTGCAGGGTTCAGCGCGTTGACGCTGGCCATTTTGCTCGGCATGGTGGTCGGGAACACCGTTTACCCCCACATCTGGAAATCCTGCGACGGCGGCGTGATTTTCGCCAAGCAGCATTTATTACGTCTCGGGATTATCCTTTACGGCTTCCGTCTCACCTTTTCGCAGATTGCGGACGTGGGCGTCAGCGGGATTGCCATTGACGTCCTGACGCTGACCAGCACCTTTTTACTGGCGTGCTTTATCGGTCAGAAAGTGTTTGGCCTGGATAAGCAAACCAGCTGGTTAATCGGCGCAGGCAGCAGCATCTGCGGCGCGGCGGCAGTGCTGGCAACAGAACCCGTCGTTAAAGCCGAAGCCAGTAAAGTGACGGTGGCGGTCGCGACGGTGGTTATCTTCGGTACGCTGGCAATCTTCCTGTATCCGGCCATGTACCCGCTGGTGGCGCACTGGTTTAGCCCGGAAACCTACGGCATTTATATTGGCTCAACCATGCACGAAGTGGCGCAGGTGGTGGCGGCAGGTCACGCCATTAACCCGGAAGCGGAAAACGCGGCGGTCATTGCCAAAATGCTGCGCGTGATGATGCTGGCCCCGTTCCTGATTTTCCTCGCGGCCCGTGTTAAACAGCTGGCACCGGCTGGCGGCAGCGAGAAGAGCAAAATTACCATTCCGTGGTTTGCGATCCTGTTCATCGTGGTCGCTATCTTTAACTCCTTCCACCTGCTGCCAAAAGCGGTAGTGGAGATGCTGGTGACGCTGGATACGGTGCTGCTGGCGATGGCGATGGCGGCGCTGGGGGTGACCACGCACGTCAGCGCGCTGAAAAAAGCCGGTGCGAAGCCGCTGCTGATGGCGCTGGTACTCTTCATCTGGCTGATTGTCGGCGGCGGTGCGATTAACCTCGCCGTGCACAGCCTGATGGCATAAACCATCTCGTCCTTCTCCTGTTAACCCGCTATCATAAGCGTTTCGGGTTAACAGGAGTTTTTTTATGAAATACGTTGGAGCGCACGTCAGCGCTGCAGGTGGCCTGGCGAATGCCGCCATTCGCGCCGCCGAAATTGAGGCGACCGCTTTCGCCCTGTTCACCAAAAACCAGCGCCAGTGGCGCGCCGCGCCGCTCACCGCCGACGTGATTGATGATTTCAAAGCCGCCTGTGAAAAATACCATTACGGGCCGGGCCAGATCCTTCCCCACGACAGCTATCTGATTAACCTCGGGCATCCGGTGCAGGAAGCGCTGGATAAGTCCCGCGAGGCGTTCCTTGATGAAGTGCAGCGCTGCGAACAGCTCGGGCTGACGCTGCTGAACTTCCATCCGGGTAGTCATCTGATGCAGATTGATGAAGATGCCTGTCTGGCGCGCATTGCCGAATCCATCAACATGACGCTGGATAAGACCAAAGGCGTCACCGCAGTGATTGAAAACACCGCTGGTCAGGGCAGCAACCTCGGCTTTAGGTTTGAACATCTGGCGGCAATCATTGACGGCGTGGAAGATAAGTCTCGCGTGGGCGTATGCATTGATACCTGCCACGCGTTTGCCGCCGGGTATGACCTGCGCACCACCGAGGCCACGAAAAATACTTTCGAGGAGTTCGAGCGCGTTGTTGGCTTTAAATATCTTCGCGGTATGCACCTGAACGATGCGAAAAGCGCGTTCGGCAGCCGCGTTGACCGCCACCACAGCCTGGGCGAAGGCAATATCGGTCACGATGCCTTCCGCTTTATTATGCAGGACGCCCGCTTCGACGGTATTCCGATGGTGCTGGAAACCATCAATCCGGATATCTGGGCGGAGGAGATTGCCTGGCTGAAGGCACAGCAAACCGCAGAACAGGCGGCATAAAAAAAGCCGGGTTGCATTAGCACCCGGCTTTTTTATTGCTTACTGCTTACGCTGCTTTTGCCACAACTTCCGCTTCCGGACGTTTCAGCACCGCGTAAGACAGGCCTGCCACCAGCGTACCGGCAACAATCGCCAGCAGATAACCCAGTACCGGGGTGATGGCGCCAGGGATCAGCAGGACGAACAGACCGCCGTGCGGTGCCATCAGCTTCGCGCCAATCGCCATGGAGATGGCACCCGTTACCGCGCCGCCGACGATACAGCACGGCAGAACACGCATTGGGTCACGCGCCGCGAACGGAATCGCACCTTCGGTGATGAAGCACAGGCCCAGCACCAGCGCCGCTTTACCGCCTTCCTGCTGCGCTTTGTCGAACTTACGACGGGCAATAATCGTCGCCAGGCCAAGCGCCAGCGGTGGCACCATACCGGCCGCCATGATCGCCGCCATCGGCGCGTAAGTCTGGGTACTCAGCAGGCCAACGCCAAAGGCGTATGCCGCTTTGTTCACCGGGCCACCCATGTCGGTACACATCATGCCGCCGAGGATTGCGCCCAGCAGCACCGCGTTCGCCGTGCCCATGGTTTGCAGCCAGTGGGTCAGGCCCGCCAGGATACCCGCAACCGGCTTACCAATCAGGTAGATCATCGCCAGACCGACCACCAGGCTGGAGATGAGCGGAATGATCAGGATTGGCTTCAGCGCCTCCATACTCTGCGGCAGCTTCAGCTTCGAGCTAATCAGCTTCGCGACGTAACCTGCGAGGAAACCGGCGATGATACCGCCAATAAAGCCGGAGCCGGTGCTCACCGCCAGCATACCGCCGATAAGACCCGGGGTCAGACCCGGACGGTCAGCAATGGAGAAGGCGATAAAGCCCGCCAGCACCGGCACCATCAGCGCGAACGCTGAACCGCCGCCGATCTGCATCAGCGCAGCCGCAAGCGTCCCTTCTTCTTTAAATGCCGTAATACCAAACGCGAACGACAGTGCGATACACAGGCCGCCCGCAACCACCATCGGCAGCATGTAGGACACGCCGGTCAGCAGGTGACGGTATGCGCCCGCAGACTCTTTTTTGCCTTCGGTCGGCGTTTTTACTGCGCCGGTGGCCTGATACGGTTTGGCTTCTGCCAGGGCCTTATCAAACTCCTGCGCGGTCTTTTTCAGCGCCAGGCCGGTAGAGGTGCGGTACATCGGTTTGCCGGCAAATTTCGCCAGATCCACTTCGATATCTGCCGCCACAATCACCAGATCGGCCTCAGCGACCTCTTCCGGCGTAATGGCATTGCCCGCCCCCACGGAGCCACGGGTTTCAACCTTCACCCACCAGCCGCGTTTTTTCGCTTCGGTTTCAATGGCTTCAGCCGCCATAAAGGTGTGCGCCACGCCCGTCGGGCAGGCCGTGACCGCGACAACGCGTTTCGGACCCGAGGCCGCAGCAGGAGCCGCCGCGACAGGCGCGCTGTAGACGGTCGCGTGACCTTTCGCTTCGCTCAGGAACAGTTCCGGGTGTGCCACCGCGCGATTAATATCGCCCAGCCACACTTTTTTGCCGTTCAGCGCGCTGTCAGCGGGAATTTTATCGCCCAGGACAATCGCCAGTTCGGCATCGCCTGGGTTATCAATGATGTCCAGGTGTGCTTTTTGTGCCGCCGCGCCCAGCAGGGTCTTCGCCATGTAGGCGCGAGCCTGTCCGAGACCGGAGTCAATGATCAGCAGCGTTTTCATTATTCCTCTCCTGCTGTTAGTTAAAAGGTTTTAAGTCAACGCGCGCCATCATCGCGGCTAACTGGGTACGATCGGTAATACCGACATTGCTCTGGCTCACGGCCAGGGCTGCAACGGCGGTGGCAAGACGTAACGTATGTTCACTGGATTCACGCATCAGCAGGCCGTAAATCAGGCCGCCAACCATAGAATCCCCTGCGCCAACGGTGCTCACTACTTCCATTGACGGCGGTTTGGCAATCCATTCACCTGAAGCGTTAACCCACAACGCCCCTTCTGCACCCAGCGAGATTACCACGTGAGCAATACCCTGCTCGCGCAGCGCATGGGCGGCCTCAATCACATCTTTTAATTCCGGCAGCTTGCGGCCTGCCCAGATCTCCAGCTCGCGGCGGTTTGGCTTCACCAGCCATGGAGACGCTTTCAGCCCCGCCACCAGCGCATCGCGGCTGCTGTCGAAGATAATGCACGGGCACTGGCTGCGCAGGCGCGTCATCCAGTCGGTAAACGCTTCCGGGCTGACGCCGGACGGCAGGCTGCCGCTGACGCACACCATGTCGAACTGGCCCAGCCAGGTCAGGGAGTCGGTAACAAAGCGCTCCCAGTCAGCTGGCGTCACTTCGAAACCTGAGAAGTTAAGATCGGTCACTTCGCCGTCTTTTTCCGTCAGCTTAACGTTGATGCGGGTACGGCCCTGCACAACCTGGAAACGGTTGGCAATGCCCAGCTCGCTGAACAGCTGCTGGAAGCCATCCTGGTTATCTTTACCGAGGAATCCGCCTACGGTGACGTCGATACCGAGATCCTTGAGCACCTTCGCGACGTTAATCCCTTTGCCCGCAGCATGCAGGCCAGTGGTACGCACGAGGTTAACTTCGCCGCGCTCAATTTCCGGGCAAAACCCCACCAGGTCATAAGCCGGGTTCAGCGTAATAGTCGCAACACGTCTGCTCATTATGCGCCCTCCCCCAGACCTGCCGCGATGGCGTCGCCAATTGCTTTCAGCGCCTGTTCAGCATCTGCGCCCTGCGCGGTGAAGCGCAGGCGATGGCCTTTCTTCACGCCCAGCGCGACGACTTTCATCAGGCTGCGGCCGTTGGCCGGTTTGCCCGAACCATCCAGGTTGGTCACGGTAATCTCGCTTTCAAATTGTTTAATGGTGTTGACCAGCATGGTGCCCGGACGGGCATGCAGGCCGTGTTCGTTACGCACCACGAACTCGGCGTTCAGCACGTCGTCCGTTAGCGCGTCGTCGCTGGTCAGCAGCGCCAGCACGGTCGCCGCATCGGCGTTCAGCAGTTTTTCAGCTTTATTGTTCAGCAGCAGATCGCCCAGACGCTTCAGCACCGAAACCGGCTGCTCATCGTTCATCGCCACAGTCACCAGCATGGCTGCTGTCTCGCCCTCAACGTCGAACGCGGTGGCGGCGCGGCTCACTGCAATTGCGCTGCGCAGGTTGCCTTCAGCGCTGTCGTTCAGCCAGATGCCCTGGCCGAGATTCAGCGGTTTATCGTTAATCACGCGCGTCACAAAGGTGGCATCAGCGGCACCCGCTTCTTTCAGGCGACCCGCGTTCAGCGCCTGCAGCGTGACCAGGTCGGAGGCCACAACATCCAGCGTCAGCGTGTCGTTATCCAGCTTCAGCGCTTCACTCTGTTTTTCGCCCATCAGCAACGCCCGCAGCTCTTCAGCGGTTGTTGCAGACTTCAGCTGTTCCGCCACGGAGTCATCGCTCAGGACATGCGTCAGCTGACGCAGCAGGCCTAAGTGTTCGTCGCTGCTCGCCGCGATACCGATAGCAACATAAGCCACCTGGCCGTCGCCCCAGAGCACGCCCTGCGGGAACTGATAAACCTTAACGCCGGTTTTCAGCACCTGGTCGCGGGTGTCGGTTGTGCCGTGCGGAATGGCAATGCCATTGCCGAGGAAGGTGGAGGTCTGCTGCTCGCGCGCCAGCATACCGTTTACGTAGCCGTCCGCGACGTTACCCGCCTGCACAAGGGCAGCGGCAACCTGACGAATAGCCTCTTCTTTATCCCCGGCCTGAGCGCCCGGGTGAATATCCTGAACAGATAACTGGAACATGGTTCTCCTCTCCTGCTGAAAGTGAATCGTTTCAGCTTACATGAGAAAAAATGCGCTAGCCTGCTCCGTTTGTTAAAACAAGATAGCGCTGAAACGTTTCAAAAAGTCTTGCGCTTTCTGCAATGGCTTGCAAGAAATGTCGTATTTCCGATATCAGAATTTAGAGATACTGCACATTTCTTCTGCGTTCAGCTGAATTTTGCTGAACTTCAGCAAACCAGTTTCAGCTAAGTTCAGCCAGGTGGGGAGTAAGTTGAAATGCCATTTTGATTTTTCGTGGGGTAATTGACTTCACCCACTGTTTATTTTTTAACTGACGGCGTAAACTCCGCCCCTCTCTGTTACTCGCTAATTATAAAACATGCATAACACCCCAGCGGCCACCGCGCCGAAGCCCTTTGATTTGACGTCAACGGCGTTCCTGATTGTTGCCTTCTTCACGGGCATCGCCGGTGCGTTGCAAACCCCGACGCTGAGCCTGTTCCTGACTAACGAAGTTCACGCTCGTCCGGCGATGGTTGGCTTCTTTTTTACCGGAAGCGCCATCATCGGCATTCTCGTCAGCCAGTTTCTCGCCGGTCGTTCCGACCGCAAAGGCGATCGTAAAAGCCTGATCGTTTTCTGCTGTCTGCTGGGGGTGCTGGCCTGCGTCCTGTTTGCCTGGAACCGTAACTATTTCGTTTTGCTGTTCATCGGCGTTTTTCTGAGCAGCTTTGGCTCAACCGCCAACCCGCAGCTGTTTGCCCTTGCCCGCGAACATGCCGACCATACCGGGCGGGAAGCGGTGATGTTCAGCTCGATATTGCGCGCTCAGGTGTCGCTGGCATGGGTAATTGGCCCGCCGCTGGCCTACGCGCTGGCGATGGGGTTTGGCTTTACGGTGATGTACCTGAGCGCGGCGGTCGCGTTTGTGGCGTGCGGCGCAATGGTATGGTTTTTTCTGCCGTCAATGCGCAAAGAGCCCAAAGTGGCAACGGGCGTGCTGGAAGCGCCGCGTCGTAACCGCCGCGATGCCCTGCTCCTGTTTGTTATCTGCACGCTGATGTGGGGCACTAACAGCCTGTATATCATTAACATGCCGCTGTTTATTATTGATGAGCTACACCTGCCGGAGAAGCTGGCCGGCATTATGATGGGCACCGCCGCGGGTCTTGAGATCCCAACCATGCTGATTGCAGGCTATTATGCGAAGCGTTTTGGAAAGCGTTTTTTAATGCGCATCGCGGCCGTCGCCGGGCTGCTATTCTACGTTGGCATGCTGACGGTCCATGCGCCAGCCCTGCTTCTTGCTTTACAGCTGCTGAACGCCGTGTATATCGGCATCCTGGCGGGGATTGGCATGCTCTACTTCCAGGATCTGATGCCGGGGCAGGCAGGTGCCGCCACCACCCTTTATACTAATACCACCCGCGTGGGCTGGATTATCGCGGGCTCGATGGCAGGTATCGTTGCCGAGATCTGGAACTACCACACGGTGTTCTGGATTGCGCTGGTGATGTGTACGCTGACGATTGGCTGTCTGGCGAGGATCAAAGACGTTTAAGGCGCGGTGAGCGCTTCCAGCTCCAGCAGCCATGTCATTGCCTGCGCGCGCGTGCTGCCGCACATTTCAGCTGATGGCTGAAGCCCGGAACAGACCTTCGGGCGCAGGGGAGACTCAAAGATCATACACAGGTTGGATTCAGAGAGCTGAACGCAGCGGGTATTGGCGGGCTTGCCTTCAGGCATGCCTGGAATGGGGCTTGAAATGGACGGAGCGGTACAGCACGCGCCGCAATCTGGACGACAATCCATACATGCTCTCTCGGTGGCGAACACCCGTACAGTCGGGCATCGGGCGCACAGTAACACCTTTTGCGTATTGATAGCAAAAGCCACGAATTCCACTTGCCTGAAAGGCCGCGCGCGAGTAATTTGGCGCGATATTTTTTACCTCCCGTAGACAGGATTACTGCAATGCCAAGAGCGAACGAAATTAAGAAAGGTATGGTACTGAATTACAACGGCAAATTGCTGATTGTGAAAGACATCGACATTCAGGCACCAAGCGCCCGTGGTGCAGCGACGCTGTACAAAATGCGTTTCGCCGATGTGCGTACCGGCCTGAAGGTGGAAGAACGTTTTAAAGGTGACGATATCGTTGATACCGTGACCCTGACCCGCCGCTACGTTGATTTCTCCTACATCGACGGCAACGAATACGTGTTCATGGATAAAGAAGATTACACCCCGTACATCTTCACCAAAGATCAGATCGAAGAAGAGCTGCTGTTCATTCCTGAAGGCGGTATGCCAGACATGCAGGTACTGACCTGGGACGGCGTGCTGCTGGCGCTTGAACTGCCGCAGACCGTGGATCTGGAAATCGTTGAAACCGCGCCGGGCATCAAAGGCGCGTCAGCAAGTGCGCGCAACAAACCAGCGACCCTGACTACCGGGCTGGTTGTGCAGGTGCCGGAATATCTCTCCGCTGGCGAGAAGATCCGCATCCATATTGAAGAAAAACGCTATATGGGTCGTGCTGACTGATTATGGCATTTGTCGGGTGGCGGCTTCGCCACCCGACAATTCCGGTTACAGAAGCTCCGGATACTTCGTCATCTTCAGCGCCAGCTCGACCCCTCGCACTTCCGCCATCCCCTTCAGGCGGCCAATCGCCGAATAGCCCGGGTTGGTTTTCTTACGCAGATCGTCCAGCATCTGGTGTCCGTGATCCGGACGGAACGGAATAGGACGCACATCGCCCGCCTGCTTGCGACGCGCCTCTTCAGCCAGAATAGCGTCGACCACCGCCACCATATTCACATCACCGCCAAGGTGCGCCGCCTCGTGGAAGGTTTTTGGGTTCTCTTCACGGCAGGTCGCACGCAGATGCGTAAAGTGAATGCGATCGCCGAAGGTTTCAATCATCCGTACCAGATCGTTATCAGCGCGCACGCCGTAGGAGCCGGTACACATGGTAAAGCCGTTATAGATGCTGTCGACCGTCTCTTTCAGCCATTGCATATCTTCAATCGTAGACACGATACGCGGCAGGCCGAGGATAGGACGCGGCGGATCGTCCGGATGTACCGCCAGACGCACGCCGGCTTCTTCCGCAACCGGAACGATAGCGCGCAGGAAATACGCCATGTTTTCACGCAGCTGCTGCTTATCAATATTGCCGTATTCCGCCAGACGCGCGCGGAACTGGTCCAGCGTGTACCCCTCTTCCGCACCCGGCAGGCCAGCAATGATATTGCGGGTCAGCTTCTCAACGTCCGCTTCACTGGCGGCATTGAACCATTCAAGGGCCTGCTGCTGCTCTTCAGCGGTGTAATCCGCTTCGGCGCCCGCGCGTTTCAGAATGTGCAGCTCAAACGCCGCAAAGGCAATCTGGTCAAAACGCAGCGCTTTCGAGCCGTCCGGCATCTGATATTCCAGGTCGGTACGCGTCCAGTCCAGAATTGGCATGAAGTTATAGCAGACCGTATCAATGCCGCAGGCCGCCAGGTTGCGAATGCTCTGCTGATAGTTTGCTATCCAGGTCCGGTATTCCCCGGAATGGGTTTTGATATCTTCGTGAACCGGAATGCTTTCTACCACAGACCAGGTTAACCCCTTCTCCGCCAGCAGCGCCTGACGCTGTTGAATCTCCTCAACCGGCCATACCTGGCCGTTAGGAATGTGATGCAGCGCCGTGACGACACCCGTTGCGCCAGCCTGACGCACATCATCAAGAGAAACCGGATCGTTCGGCCCGTACCAACGCCAGGTTTGTTCCATTGCCTCATCCTCTCAAGTTGTTATACCAATATCGGTTACTGCAATGACGACTACCATACATGTTTGCCGTGAAGGGTCAACACGCCGCCACACATTGATTGATCAAACTCACAGAACGGGGATATTTACGGCTTACCAATTTTATTTGCTGTCATATAACTTTAGACTGACATTGTTAATTAATGGTTAATCAGGTGTGTATTTCATGAAGACAATTGCCTCAACCGCCCTTCCAGCCCAGGTTCAACAACCGCGCTACGATCGTCATCAACTGCGCTCCCGCATCGTCCATTTCGGCTTCGGTGCGTTTCACCGCGCGCATCAGGCATTGTTAACAAACCGGGTGCTGAATGAAAAAGGCGGCGACTGGGGAATTTGTGAGATTAGCCTGTTCAGCGGCGACGTGCTGATGAGCCAGCTGCGCGCGCAGGATCACCTGTTTACCGTGCTGGAGAAAGGTGCTGAAGGAAATCAGCCGATTATTGTCGGGGCCGTACATGAATGCCTGAATGCAAAGCTGGACTCTCTGCCCGCGATAATAGAGAAGTTTTGCGAGCCGCAGGTGGCGATTGTGTCGCTCACCATTACGGAGAAAGGCTACTGCATCGATCCCGCGACCGGTAAGCTGGATTTACAAAACGCCCGGATCGTCCACGATCTGGAAAATCCCGCTGAGCCGCATTCCGCGCCGGGGATCCTGGTCGAAGCCCTTAATCGCCGTCGCGAGCGCGGCTTGCCTGCGTTTACCGTGCTTTCCTGCGACAACATTCCGGACAACGGCCACGTGGTGAAAAATGCGGTGCTTGGCATGGCGCAAAAGCGCTCCCCGGCGCTGGCGGAGTGGATCGAGGGCCACGTGAGTTTTCCGGGAACGATGGTCGACAGAATTGTTCCCGCCGCGACGGAGGCCTCGCTTGCGGAAATCGCCGACGCGCTCGGCGTTGACGATCCCTGCGCCATAAGCTGCGAGCCGTTTATTCAGTGGGTAGTGGAAGATAATTTTGTCGCCGGGCGTCCGGAGTGGGAAGTGGCGGGCGTTCAGATGGTGCAGGACGTTCTGCCGTGGGAGCAGATGAAATTACGCATGCTTAACGGCAGCCACTCTTTCCTGGCGTATCTGGGGTATCTCGCCGGGTACGCGCATATTAATGAATGCATGGAGGACGCCACCTTCCGCGAAGCCGCCCGGCGGCTAATGCTGGATGAACAGGCGCCTACGCTGCGTATAAAGGATGTCGACCTGACTGCTTATGCCGACAGTCTGATCGATCGCTTTGCTAACCCGGCGCTGCAGCACCGTACCTGGCAAATCGCGATGGACGGTAGCCAGAAGCTGCCGCAGCGAATGCTGGATGGCATCCGCGTCCACCTTGAGCGTAAAACAGAATGGCCGCTGCTGGCGCTGGGCGTCGCTGGCTGGATACGCTACGTCAGCGGGTTCGACGAACGCGGCAACGCGATTGACGTTCGCGATCCCCTCAGCGATAAAATCCGCACGATTGTCGAGGCCAGCAGCGACGCCGACCGCGTAGATGCGCTGCTGGGGCTGAGCGAGGTCTTCGGTCACGATCTCGCGCAAAATAGCGTTTTCGCTGAGGCTGTCAGCCAGGCCTACCAGCGCATCATCCGCCGTGGCGCACGCCAGGCTGTTATTGAAACGTTAAATCTTTAGCGATTATTGCGCTTAATGCGAACGGACATTGCCTCCGTTCGCCCTCCCCCTTCTCATTGCGCCCGTTTTTCGCCAGGATAAGAGCATAGTGTTATAGCATCACAATTCTCTTGCGGAGCGCACGTGACCAAAACCAACCTCATCACCGGTTTTCTCGGCAGCGGTAAAACCACCTCTATTCTTCATCTGCTGGCGAATAAAGATCCCGCCGAGAAATGGGCCGTGCTGGTCAATGAATTCGGCGAAGTGGGCATTGATGGCGCGTTGCTGTCATCCAGCGGCGCAATGATTAAAGAGATCCCCGGCGGATGCATGTGCTGCGTTAACGGCTTACCGATGCAGGTAGGCCTCAATACGCTGCTGCGTCAGGGCAAACCGGACCGCCTGCTGATTGAACCTACCGGTCTGGGCCACCCGAAGCAGATCCTCGATTTACTGACCGCCCCGGTTTACGAGCCGTGGATCGATCTTCGCGCCACGCTGTGCCTGCTCGATCCGCGTCAGCTTCTGGATGAAAAAGCGGTGGCCAATGAGAACTTTCGCGATCAGCTCGCCGCAGCAGACGTTATTGTCGCCAATAAAGAAGATCGCGCCACGGCGGAAAGCCGGGCCGCGCTGGACGCGTGGTGGCAACATTTCGGCGGCAATCGGACGCGGGTGCAGGCCACTCAAGGGAATATTGATAGCGCCCTGCTGGATCTTCCCCGTCTGAACCTGGCGCAACTCCCGGCCAGCGCAGAGCATGCGCATCACCATTCTGCAAAGCAGGGTCTGGCCGCGCTTAGCCTGCCGGAACACCAGCGCTGGCGTCGTAACCTTAACAGCGGTCAGGGGTATCAGGCCTGCGGATGGATTTTCGATGCCGATACCGTTTTCGATACCATTGGCATCCTTGAGTGGGCCAGGCTTGCGCCGGTCGACCGCGTGAAAGGGATCATGCGCACGCCAGACGGGCTGGTTCGGATCAACCGCCAGGGCGACGATTTCTTTATCGAAACGCAAAACGTCGCGCCACCTGACAGCCGAATAGAGTTAATTAGTGCGGTTAACGCCGACTGGAATGCCCTGCAGTCCAGCCTGTTGAAGCTTCGTTTAAGTTCGGGCGGCTAACGTTGCCCCAGTTTTCACTCAATGCAGAACGTTATGACGACTCGAATTCCCCAGATACTACTGCTTAATGTCGCCGGTCTGGCGCTCTTTTTCTCCTGGTATATCCCGGTGAATCACGGTTTCTGGTTCCCGCTGGATTCATCCCTGTTTCATTTCTTCAACCAGGGGCTGGTGAAGAGTGACGCCTTTCTGTGGCTGGTGGCAATTACCAATAACCGCGCCTTTGACGGCTTTTCCCTGCTGGCCATGGGCTGCCTGATGCTCTCTTTCTGGCTCAAAGAGGATGACACGGGGCGTCGCCGCATCCTGATTATCGGACTGGTGATGCTTCTGGCTGCGGTGATCATTAATCAGCTGGCACAACATCTGATGCCGGTAAAACGTGCAAGTCCTTCGCTCTCTTTCCCGAATATTTATCGCGTGAGTGAACTGCTGCATATTCCAACAAAAGATGCCTCGAAGGACAGTTTCCCGGGCGATCACGGCATGATGCTGCTTATTTTTTCTGGCTTCATGCTGCGCTATTTCGGTAAGAAGGCGTTCGCAATCGCCCTGCTTATTGTGGTGATATTTGCCTTCCCACGCGTGATGATTGGCGCGCACTGGCTGACGGATATTGTCGTGGGTTCCCTTTCCGCGGTGCTGATTGGTCTGCCGTGGGTTCTGATGACGCCTTTGAGCGATCGCCTAATTACCCTTTTCGATCGCTATCTTCCGCGTAGAAAGCAACAAAAATTGAACAAATAATTACCGTTTTTTAACGCAAACTATCGGGGATCATCACGATCCCTGATAATGCCCTTCCCGCGATCTTTCTGCGCTGTCATATTCTTGTCATCGCATTCGTGATAAAAATGAAGCAATTGCACGATTACGCGGCGGATCTGCCGCTATTTTGTGCAATGACAAATTTTTACTTTCTGTATCACAATTTCTTATAAAAAAAAGGCTCTTTTTACTCGCAATAGCCCTGGCAATCGGTTAATCTCGAACTCGTTTTGCCCCATGGAGATAATTATTTCGATGGTGAATAATTTTGTGCGCTGCACCACAAATGTCACCAGAAACAATTGTCTCAATGTGAACAGATAATTAGTCTCGTCACGTTTGGCATTTTTATAACGATATTTGTCGTTAAGGACTTCAAGGGAAAATAAACAAAATGGTCAAATCTCAACCGTTTCTGAGATATATCTTACGGGGGATCCCGGCGATAGCAGTCGCGGTACTGTTATCTGCATGTAGTACATCGAACACCGCAAAGAATATGCATCCTGAGACGCGTGTTGTGGGAATGGAAGATTCCTCTTCACTGCAAGCCTCTCAGGATGAATTTGAAAATATGGTACGTAATCTGGACGTGAAGTCCCGCATTATGGACCAGTATGCTGACTGGAAAGGCGTGCGTTACCGTCTTGGCGGCAGCACTAAAAAAGGCATTGATTGTTCCGGCTTTGTACAGCGTACCTTCCGCGAGCAATTTGGGTTAGATCTTCCGCGTTCGACCTACGAACAGCAGGAGATGGGCAAGTCGATTTCACGTACCAAACTGCGCACCGGCGATTTAGTGCTGTTCCGTGCAGGTTCTACCGGTCGACATGTGGGCATCTACATTGGTAATGACCAGTTTGTACATGCCTCCACCAGCAGCGGTGTGACCATTTCCAGCATGAATGAACCGTACTGGAAGAAGCGCTACAACGAAGCGCGCCGCGTACTGACCCGCAGTTAATATGATAATTGTATCGTTGGTTATCCCTTGGCTGGCGATACAATAAAAAAAAAGCACTGCTTCGGCGGTGTTTTTTTTTGCCCGTTACAATGAATACAATCAGCGGCAATTCAGGAACCACGACGTTTATGCTCACCCGCTACTTCTCCAGTCATCGAAAGATACTGTTCCTCAGTATCATTACCGGCCTGATCGCCGCCCTGCTCCTGGGTTCATTGCAATTTTTCTGGAGCTACCACAAGCGGGAAATCCGATTCGATACGTTGATCATGGATGTGCGCATCTACATGGAGAGCTATTTTGACGAGCTGAAAGCCTCCATCGACGTGCTCCAGCCGCTGACGCTCAATAATTGCCAGGACGTTAACGCGGAGCTGACCTCGCGCGCGGCCTTCAGCCTCAACGTACGCGCCTTCCTGCTGGTCAGAGACAAAATGGCGTTCTGCTCGTCAGCCACAGGGCCAATGAATGCCCCGATGGAGGAGCTGATACCCGAGCTGCACATCAACAAGCAGGTTGATATCGCACTGCTCCCCGGCACGCCCATGCTGCCCAATAAGCCCGCGATTGCCATCTGGTATCGTAATCCGCTTGTGAAGGACGGCGGCGTATTCACCTCGGTGAATCTCAACCTGACGCCTTACCTGCTTTACACCGCGCGCCAGGACGAGTTTGCAGGCATCGCGATCGTCATCGGCGACAATGCGTTATCCACTGCCTCAAGCGCCCTCGTCAAAGCGAAGGATTTACATGAAACGCCGGCGCGCACCGCGACGCTCAAAGACGTTCCTCTGACCATCAACCTGTACGCCGAGGAGTGGACGACCGATGAGATACTTTACGCCCTGTTCTTCGGGCTGGTGTGCGGGATTGCGGCAGGGTCGCTTAACTTCTACATCCTCACGACGCGTCTCAATCCGGGCAAAGAGATTCTGAGCGCCATCAAGCGCGGCCAGTTTTATGTAGTTTATCAGCCCGTTGTCGACGCCAAATCGCTCAGGATGACCGGGCTTGAAGTGCTGATGCGCTGGAAGCACCCGACCATGGGTGAAATCCCGCCGGACGCCTTTATCAATTTTGCCGAAGCGCAGAAGCTGATTGTTCCGCTCACGCTGCATCTTTTTGACCTGATTATTCACGATGCGCCAGTGCTACAGACCGTGCTGCCGCCGGGTGCCAAAGTGGGCATTAATATCGCGCCGGGGCATCTGCATGCGGAAAGCTTCAAAGACGATATGCGCACCTTCAAAGCCCTGCTGCCGCCTGATTACTTCCAGATCGTACTGGAAATTACCGAGCGCGACATGCTGAACCATCGGGAAGCTAACAGCCTCTTCGAATGGCTTCATAACGAAGGGTTTGAAATTGCCATCGACGATTTCGGCACCGGCCACAGCGCGCTGATTTATCTTGAACATTTCACCATGGACTACCTGAAAATCGACCGTGGTTTTGTCAACGCCATTGGCACAGAAACCGTGACCTCCCCGGTGCTGGATGCCGTACTGACGCTGGCAAGACGACTGAATATGTCGACCGTTGCGGAAGGGGTGGAAACACCGGAACAGGCGGCCTGGCTGCGCGAGCATGGGGTTAATTATCTGCAGGGTTACTGGATTAGCCGCCCGATGCCGCTGGAGCAGTTCCGCACGTGGCAAAATACGGTGTCGCCTGACGGGGAATAATTTCACATTGCCCGTGGCGTCACTTATTATTCAGCTTAACTGAGCCGGTCTGTAAAAGAGGGAGCCGCCGCGAGATGTTTATGCGCTTTATGTTGCTTTGGTTGGCAGTCGTGAGCCTGTCCAGCCAGGCGCAAACCATCAAAGAGAACATCGCGTTCGCCGTGATTGGCGAGCCAAAATACGCGGTCAATTTTACGCACTTCGATTACGTCAATCCTGCCGCCCCTAAGGGTGGAAAGGTCACGCTCTCGGCTACGGGAACGTTCGACAACTTTAACCGCTTCGCCCTGCGCGGCGTGGCCGCGGCGCGAACGGAATCGCTCTATGACACGCTTTTTGTCACGTCTGATGATGAGCCCGGCAGCTATTACCCGCTGATTGCCGATAACGTGCGCTACGCGGATAACTTCGCCTGGGCCGAAATTACCCTAAACCCCCGGGCCCGCTTTCACGACGGCACGCCGGTCAAGGCCAGCGACGTCGCTTTTACGTTTCATAAATTTATGACCGAAGGCGTTCCTCAGTTCCGCATTGTGTATAAAGGCGCAACGGTGCGCGCCATTGCCCCCCTCACCGTACGCATTGAGCTGAGCGAACCGAACAAAGAGAATATGCTTAGCCTGTTCTCGCTGCCGGTTATGCCTGAATCGTTCTGGAAAAACCATAAGTTAAGCGACCCGCTCTCCACGCCGCCGCTGGCCGGTGGCCCTTACCGCATTACCGACTGGCGCATGGGGCAGTACGTGGTCTATTCCCGCGTGAAAGATTACTGGGCGGCTAACCTGCCGGTAAACCGCGGGCGCTGGAATTTCGACACCCTTCGCTATGACTACTACCTCGACGATAACGTGGCGTTTGAAGCGTTCAAGGCCGGCGCCTTCGATTTACGCGTGGAGAACAGCGCCAAAAACTGGGCGACCCGCTATATCGGCAAAAACTTCACGAAAGGCTACATCGTGAAAGACGAGCACAAAAACGAATCCGCCCAGGACACGCGCTGGCTGGCGTTTAATATTCAGCGCCCGGTATTTACCGACCGCCGCGTTCGGGAAGCCATTTCCCTGGCCTTCGATTTTGAATGGATGAACAAAGCCCTGTTTTACGGAGCATACAGCCGCGCGAACAGCTATTTCCAGAACACCGAATATGCCGCGCGCGACTACCCTAAAGCCGACGAACTGCTCCTGCTGGCGCCGCTGAAAGCGGAAGTGCCGCCGGAGGTGTTTACCACGGTGTTTCAGCCGCCCGCTTCAAAGGGTGACGGCTACGACCGCGACAACCTGCTGAAGGCCAGCAAGCTGCTGGATGAGGCAGGCTGGCAGCTGAAGAACCAGAAACGCGTCAATGCGAAAACCGGCAAGCCTTTAAGCTTTGAACTGCTGCTCTCCTCCGGCGGCAACGATCAGTGGGTGCTGCCGTTTAAGCACAACCTTGCGCGGCTGGGGATCACCATGAACATTCGCCAGGTCGATAACGCGCAGATCACCAACCGCATGCGCAGCCGCGATTACGACATGATGCAACGCCTGTGGCCCGCGCAGCCGTGGCCCAGCTCGGATCTGCAAATCTCCTGGGCCTCCAGCTACATCGACTCCTCGTACAATGCGCCAGGCGTAAAAAGCCCGGCGATTGATGCCCTGATTGCAAAAATTGTGGCTGCGCAGGGCGATAAAGATAAGCTCTTGCCGCTTGGTCGCGCCCTCGACAGGGTGTTAACCTGGAACTACTACATGCTGCCCATGTGGTATATGGGCGAAGACCGCCTTGCGCGCTGGGACAAGTTCTCCGTGCCTGCCGTGCGCCCTGTCTATTCTCTGGGCTTTGACACCTGGTGGTATGACGTGAATAAAGCCGCCAGACTGCCCGCCGAGCGGCGATAAGGAATTTTCATGGGTGCCTATTTAATACGCCGACTTCTGCTGGTCATTCCCACGCTGTGGGCCATTATCACCATTAACTTTTTTATCGTGCAAATTGCCCCGGGCGGGCCGGTCGACCAGGCCATTGCCGCCATTGAGTTTGGCAACAGCGGCGGCATGCCCGGCGGCGGCGGAGAAGGCATGGGCGCCAGCCATGCGCGAACCGGCGTGGGGAATATTAGTGAAAGCCACTACCGCGGCGGGCGCGGGCTGGATCCTGAAGTGATCGCCGAGATCACCCATCGCTACGGCTTTGATAAGCCGATACACGAGCGCTATTTCAAGATGCTCTGGGATTATATCCGCTTTGATTTTGGCGATAGCCTGTTCCGCAGTGCGTCCGTATTAACGTTGATCAAGCAAAGCCTGCCAGTTTCGGTCACGCTGGGGCTGTGGGGCACGCTGATTATCTATCTGGTCTCTATACCGCTCGGGATCCGAAAAGCGGTGCATAACGGCAGCCGCTTCGATATCTGGAGCAGCACCTTCATCATCATCGGCTATGCTATTCCGGCGTTTCTGTTTGCCGTTCTGCTGATTGTCTTCTTTGCCGGAGGCAGCTATTTCGACATCTTCCCCCTGCGGGGGCTGGTCTCCGCCGATTTCAGCACGCTGCCGTGGTACCAGAAAATCACCGACTATCTCTGGCATATCACGCTGCCGGTGCTGGCGACGGTGATCGGCGGGTTTGCCGCCCTGACCATGTTAACGAAAAATGCCTTTCTCGATGAAATCCGCAAGCAGTATGTCGTGACCGCCCGCGCCAAAGGGGTCAGCGAGAAGCAGATTATGTGGAAACACGTTTTCCGCAACGCCATGCTGCTGGTGATTGCCGGATTTCCAGCCACGTTCATCAGCATGTTTTTTACCGGCTCGCTGCTGATTGAGGTGATGTTCTCGCTCAACGGTCTCGGCCTGCTGGGCTACGAAGCCACCGTATCGCGCGATTATCCGGTAATGTTTGGCACGCTCTATATTTTCACCCTGATTGGCCTGCTGCTGAATATCATCAGCGATATCAGCTATACGCTGGTCGATCCCCGAATTGATTTTGAGGGCCGCTGATGCCGCGTTTAAGCCCCGTTAACCAGGCCCGCTGGGCCCGTTTTCGCCATAACCGCCGCGGCTACTGGTCGCTGTGGATTTTTGCTTTCCTGTTTGTCCTGAGCATGTGTTCGGAGCTGATCGCCAACGACAAACCGTTGCTGGTGCACTTTAACGACCGCTGGTACGTGCCGGTACTGGCTAACTACAGTGAAAGCGACTTCGGCGGCCCGTTTGCCACCCCGGCGGAGTACCAGGATCCGTGGCTGCGCCAGCAGATCGAACAGCACGGCTGGGCCCTCTGGGCTCCGGTGCGCTTTGGCGCCAACAGCATTAACTTCGCGACCACAACCCCCTTCCCTTCTCCGCCCTCTGCGCAAAACTGGCTGGGAACAGACGCCAACGGCGGCGACGTGCTGGCGCGCATCCTCTACGGTACGCGGATTTCTATTCTCTTTGGATTGATGCTGACCGTCTTCTCCAGCGTAATGGGCGTAGTGGCCGGCGCCGTTCAGGGCTACTACGGCGGAAAAATTGACCTGTGGGGGCAGCGTATCATCGAAGTCTGGTCCGGTATGCCAACGCTGTTTCTGATCATTCTGCTTTCCAGCGTGGTACAGCCGGGCTTCTGGTGGCTGCTGGGCATCACCGTTCTGTTTGGCTGGATGGCGCTGGTGGGCGTGGTGCGGGCAGAGTTTCTGCGCACCCGTAATTTCGACTATATTCGCGCCGCGCAGGCGTTAGGCGTGAGCGATCGCGCAATCATCTTCCGCCATATGCTTCCCAATGCGGTGGTGGCGACTCTCACCTTCCTGCCCTTTATTCTGTGCAGCTCCATCACCACCCTCACCTCGCTGGACTTTCTGGGCTTCGGCCTGCCGCTGGGGTCGCCGTCGCTCGGCGAACTGCTGCTGCAGGGCAAGAACAACCTGCAGGCGCCGTGGCTGGGCATCACCGCCTTTCTTTCCGTGGCCGTGCTGCTTTCGCTGTTGATTTTTATTGGCGAAGCCGTGCGCGATGCCTTCGATCCCAACAAGGCGGTATAAGATGACGCAGCCTCTTCTCAGTATTGATCGCCTGTCGATTGCCTTCTCGAAGCAGGGCGAGACCCGTACCGTGGTCACCGACCTGTCGCTGCAGATCCAGCGCGGTGAAACGCTGGCGCTGGTGGGTGAATCCGGTTCGGGCAAGAGCGTCTCGGCGCTCTCCATCCTGCGTCTGCTGCCCTCCCCGCCCGTGAGCTATCCGCAAGGGGATATTCTGTTCCACGGCAGTTCGCTGCTGCACGCTGATGAACATACCCTGCGCGGTATTCGCGGCAATAAGATTGCCATGATCTTCCAGGAGCCGATGGTGTCGCTCAACCCACTGCATACGCTGGAAAAACAGCTCTATGAAGTGCTGTCACTTCATCGGGGGATGCGCAAAGAGGCCGCGCGGGGCGAAATTCTGGATTGTCTGGAACGTACAGGCATACGCAACGCGGCCAAACGGCTGAATGATTTTCCGCATCAGCTCTCCGGCGGCGAACGCCAGCGGGTAATGATTGCCATGGCCCTGCTCACGCGCCCCGAACTGTTGATTGCCGACGAGCCGACGACGGCGCTGGACGTCACGGTGCAGGCGCAAATTCTGACACTCTTGAGGGAACTGCGTGACGAGCTGGACATGAGCCTGCTGTTTATCACGCACAACCTGAGCATCGTGAAAAAGCTGGCCGACAGCGTCGAGGTCATGCAAAACGGACGCTGCGTTGAACAGAATACCGCGTCCACGCTGCTGAACGCGCCGCAGCATCCCTATACGCAGCGCCTGCTCGACAGCGAACCTTCCGGCGACCCGGTGCCTCTCACGGCAGACAGCACACCGCTGCTGCGCGTCGATGATTTATCCGTCTCGTTCCCGATCCGCAAAGGCGTTCTGCGGCGCATCGTTGACCAGAACCCGGTGCTGAAAAATATCCGCTTCTCGCTGCGACCGGGTGAATCCCTGGGGCTGGTGGGCGAATCCGGTTCGGGGAAAAGCACTACCGGTCTGGCGCTGCTGCGCTTAATTGCCTCTCAGGGCGAGATCCTGTTTGACGATATGCCGCTGCACCGCTGGAACCGCCGCCAGATGCTGCCCGTGCGGCCCCGCATGCAGGTGGTATTTCAGGATCCCAACTCCTCGCTTAACCCGCGCCTCAGCGTGTTGCAGATTATCGAAGAGGGCCTGCGCGTTCACCAGCCTGGCCTGAGTGCGCAACAGCGGGAACAGGAGGTCATGCGGGTGATGGCGGAAGTGGGCTTAGATCCCGACACTCGCCACCGCTACCCTGCGGAATTTTCCGGCGGACAGCGCCAGCGTATCGCCATCGCCCGCGCGCTGATCCTGAAACCGGAGCTGATTATTCTGGATGAACCGACCTCGTCTCTGGACAGAACCGTACAGGCGCAGATCCTGGCGCTGCTCAAAGGGCTACAGGAAAAGCACCGGCTGGCCTATATCTTTATCAGCCATGATCTACAGGTGGTTCGGGCGCTATGCCATCAGGTGATTGTGCTACGACAGGGTGAGGTGGTCGAACAGGGTGATTGCCAGCGCGTATTTACTGCGCCAACGCAGAGCTACACGCGCCAGCTGCTCGCGGCAGACTAGCGCTTAAAACGGATACTGGCCGGAGAAAGGTTCAGCAATCGCAACGCCAAAGTTTTTCAGGCGGCAGGTCGCGGCGAATTCGTCCTGGCTTTTGACGAACAGGCACGGCTCCCCTTCGCACTCCAGTACGGAGCTGTCCACTTCGATATCCGTCAGGGCCTGGCTGAGACGCTCCATCACCCGCCACGCATTTTCGTCGCTCGGGCTCAGCAGCTTGAGCGCCACCAGGCAATTCTCACAGCCCGCGACGCTTTGCGGAATCGGTTCAACTTTCGAACCTGCAAAACCCGCCGACCAGCGATAGCTCTGGGGCAAGCGATGGACAATGGAGAGTTGTAATGTATTCACGTTCGTTCCCCGGAAGCAAAATTTACTTCACAATTTATTTACATTCATAGTAACACATCATCGCCAACCTGCACTATTCAGCGCTTTTTTATCGGTATCGAGGCTCGCGTCGGCGCTATATGTACCCGTTTCTGCGATCTAACTCAACCTTTTTGAATACAATGATGTGACTTTTTACATAAATAGATTTTACATAAAATAAACAAACACGGAATAAACGAACGCGAGTTTGGTTGATATGCGTCAACAAAAAAGGCCCTTTCGGGCCTTATCTGCGCGTTAGTGCGCCGCTTTTCGCGGCCGGCTGGCGTAAAGACAGAAAAGCACAGAGCTGGTTGCGCAAAAAGCCATCGCCCACAGCATAGGCCAGGCCGTAGTAAAGGTCGCCATAGAGAGTAACGCCCCGACGATGGCACCAATCCCGAAGCGGAAGGTTCCCGCCAGTGACGATGCGGTTCCCGCCATGTGCGGGAATTCGTCGAGGATCACCGCCATCGCATTGGACGAGATCATCGACACGCAGCCGACAAAGGCCGCCACGCCGATCACCAGCGCCCAGAAGCCCACGCCCAGAAACGCGCTCACCACCAGCCAGACCGCCATCACAAACTGGATCCACAGCCCGGCGCGGAACATGTTCAGCGCGCCCACCCGCCGGACAAAGCGGCTGTTAATGATGGTCAGGACAAACAGGAAGACGATATTGAGCGCAAAATAATAGCCAAAGTGCTGCGGCGAAACGTGGTTCAGTTCGATATAGACAAACGGCCCGGCGCTCAGGAAGGAGAACATTCCGGCGAAGCTGAACCCGCTCGCCAGCATGTAGCTCAGCACCCGCTTGTGGCGAAACAGCGAGGCAAAGTTGCCTATCGTGGTTCGAATATGAAATTTCTGGCGGCGCTCAACGGGCAGCGTTTCATCAATAAAGAAGAAAATCATCGCCGAGGCCAGCAGCGCGGCCAGCGCCAGGATCCAGAAAATCGCGTGCCAGCTAAACCACACCAGCACCGCACCACCGGCCATCGGTGCCACCAGCGGCGCAATCGTCGTCACCAGCATGACGAACGACATCATGCGGGAGAACTCTTCTTTCGGGTAGATATCACGCATCAGGGCGTTGATCACCACGCTCGCGGCAGCGGCGGCCAACCCGTGCAGGAAGCGCATGATAATCAGCTGATCGATACTCTGCGCCAGCGCACAGGCGACCGCTGCGGCCGCAAAGACCAGCGTCCCGCCAAGAATAACCGGCTTACGCCCCAGGCTGTCGGCCATTGGGCCATACAGCAGCTGTCCGAGCGCGAAACCGAGAATATAGGTGCTGAGCGTCATCTGCGCGCTGCCTGCCGGTACGCCAAACTGCGCGGAAATCACCGGCAGCGCAGGCAGATACATATCGATAGACAGCGGCATCAGCATCGCCAGCAGGCCAAGAATGAAGACAATTTTGAACGACGAGTGTGGCCTGGTGGTCACAGGGTTCTCCTGAAATTAGTGAGAAGGCAGACCGACGCTGGCAATCTCTTCTTCCGTCAGCGGACGATATTCACCGGGCGCCAGGTCGGGATCGAGCGCAATCGCACCGATGCGTTCACGGTGCAGGCCCACAACGTGGTTACCCACGGCGGCAAACATGCGTTTCACCTGATGGTAGCGTCCTTCGCTGATGGTCAAACGGACCTCCGTCGGGGTGATGACCTCAAGCACGGCGGGTTTGGTCAGATCCTTTTCATTATGCAGCTGAACGCCTTTCGCGAATTGCTCTGCCGTGTCATCCGCAACCGGTGACTCCAGCGTGACCAGATAGGTTTTCTCACAGTGGTGGCGCGGGGAAGTGATGCGATGCGACCACTGACCGTCGTCGGTCATCAGCACCAGACCGGTGGTGTCGATGTCGAGGCGGCCCGCGGCGTGCAGCTTATGCGCCACCGGTTCGTCGAGGAAATAGAGCACCGTCGGGTGATCCGGATCGTCCGTTGAGCAGACATAGCCTTCCGGCTTATTGAGCATGAAATAGCGGGGACCGTGCTGCTGGGTCAGCGGATTGCCGTCGTACTCAACCTGATGGTCAGGCTGCAGTTTGAACGCGCTGTCTCGCACAATGTCGCCATCCACGGTAACGCGGTTGGCGCGAATTTCGCGCCCGGCAATAGCGCGGCTTACGCCGAGTTGCTGAGCGATAAACTTATCAAGTCGCATGAAATCTTTTTAGCCTTAATGGTGCTGGAAGTCGGACCGTGCGTCCGAAAAAAGAAGCAGTCAGGAACGGTTCAGTATAATGGTCTGGTTGCGCCACTCAAGGGAAAAAGTTTCGTGGCATACTATATGCGGATTAACGAAACCGAGACCCCATGACTTTTACACTTCGTCCCTATCAGCAGGAAGCCGTTGACGCGACGCTCGCCTGGTTCCGTAAACACCGGGAACCGGCGGCCATTGTCCTCCCGACCGGTGCAGGCAAGAGCCTGGTCATTGCCGAACTGGCGCGCCTGGCGCGTGGTCGCGTGCTGGTATTGGCCCACGTCAAAGAGCTGGTGGCGCAAAACCATGCCAAATATTGTGCGCTGGGGCTGGAAGCCGACATTTTCGCCGCCGGGCTGAAGCGCAAAGAGAGCCACGGCAAAGTGGTTTTCGGCAGCGTACAGTCGGTGGCCCGCAACCTGGATCTGTTCAGCAGCGAGTTTTCGCTGCTGATTGTCGACGAATGTCACCGCATCAGCGATGACGACGACAGCCAGTATCAGCAAATCCTCACTCACCTTAAAGAGGTGAACCCTCACTTACGCCTGCTCGGCCTGACGGCAACCCCGTTTCGTCTGGGCAAAGGCTGGATCTACCGCTTTCATTATCACGGCATGGTGCGCGGCGACGAGAAAGCGCTGTTCAGCGACTGTATCTATGAACTTCCGCTGCGCTACATGATTAAGCACGGCTACCTGACGCCGCCCGAGCGGCTGGATATGCCGGTCGTGCAGTACGATTTCAGCCGCTTACAGGCGCAGAGCAACGGGCTGTTCAGCGAGGCGGATCTTAACCATGAGCTGAAAAAACAGAAGCGGATCACGCCGCATATCATCAGCCAGATTGAAGAGTTCGCGCAAACGCGTAAAGGGGTGATGATTTTTGCTGCCACCGTCGAACACGCGCGCGAAATCACGGGACTGCTACCCGCTGACGACGCGGCGCTGATCACAGGCGAAACGCCCGGCCCGGAGCGCGACAGGCTGATTGAGGCTTTCAAAGCCCAGCAGTTCCGCTACCTGGTGAATGTCTCCGTATTAACCACCGGGTTTGACGCCCCGCACGTCGACCTGATTGCGATTCTGCGCCCGACGGAATCCGTCAGCCTGTATCAGCAGATTGTCGGCCGTGGCCTGCGCCTGGCGCCGGGCAAAACCGACTGCCTGATACTGGATTACGCCGGCAACCCGCACGATCTGTACTCCCCGGAAGTGGGCGCGCCAAAAGGCAAAAGCGACAACGTGCCGGTACAGGTGTTTTGCCCGGCCTGCGGCTTTGCCAACACCTTCTGGGGAAAAACCACCGCCGACGGCACGCTGATTGAACACTTTGGCCGCCGCTGTCAGGGCTGGTTTGAGGATGATGAGGGGCATCGCGAGCAGTGCGATTTCCGCTTTCGCTTCAAAAACTGCCCGCAGTGCAACGCCGAAAATGACATCGCCGCCCGCCGTTGCCGCGAGTGCGACACGGTGCTGGTGGACCCGGACGACATGCTGAAAGCGGCGCTGAAGCTGAAAGATGCGCTGGTGTTGCGCTGCTCCGGCATGGCGCTGCAGCCCGGCGCGGATGAAAAAGGCGAATGGCTGAAAATCACCTATTACGATGAGGATGGCGCTGACGTCAGCGAACGGTTCAGGGTTCAGACGCCTGCCCAGCGTACGGCATTTGAGCAGCTGTTTATCCGGCCGCATACCCGTACGCCTGGCGTGCCGCTGCGCTGGATAACCGTGGCGGATATCGTGCATCAGCAGGCGCAGCTGCGCCACCCCGACTTCGTGGTCGCCCGCAAGAAAGGCCAGTTCTGGCAGGTTCGCGAGAAGGTCTTTGACTATGAAGGTCGCTTCCGTCGGGCAAATGAATTGCGCGGCTAACGGGACTTTTCATTGATGTGCGGGGCATTTGAGTATAAAATGCCGCCCGCTTCACATCCGTGGGGCAGAACACTCACCTGCTGCTGGGTCGCCTGTAGTAGGGTTTTAAATACAGAGAGAAATCAATGTTCACTATCGAAGCAGAAGTACGTAACGTGCAGGGTAAGGGTGCGAGCCGCCGCCTGCGTAACGCTAACAAGTTCCCGGCTATCGTTTACGGTGGCGAAGCTGCTCCAGTTGCTATCGAACTGGATCACGACAAAGTGTGGAACATGCAGACCAAAGCTGAGTTCTACAGCGAAGTTCTGACCATCGTTGTTGGCGGTAAAGAAGAAAAAGTGAAGGTTCAGGCTGTTCAGCGTCACGCGTTCAAGCCAAAACTGACTCACATCGACTTCGTTCGCGCGTAATCGCAAACCTGTCGAGAAAACCCCGCTTCGGCGGGGTTTTTTTATGGCTGCTATTTACCGCCAGACGTGCGGCGCTGAAGCTGATCGCGCAGATTCGGCGGCGTGCCTTTGATGGTCAGGGTATCGGTGGCTGGATCCCAGAAAATGCGTTCCCCTAACAGCATGGCGTCAAAGTTGATGGTTAACCCACCGCCGCTGCCGGCAAATTTGGTTAACTGACGCAGCGTGCTGCGATCCGCCGGGAAGCTCTCCTCAAGCTCATAGCCCTTCTCCGCGGTGAATTCCTGGAAGCTCACTTCGCTGACGCCCGCCAGCTCTTTTGACAGGGACTCCAGCTCAATCTCTTCCCCGGCCTGCAACTGCTCGTTGCAGTAGCTGTAAACCTGCTGACGCACGGTCTGGCGTTCAGATTTATCGAGCTGCGCTTCCGCCGTGAAGTCATCAACGGCCTGCAGCAGCCCTTTGTTCTGCGCTTTGGCGTTCAGGCCTTCGCTGGCACCGAGGAAGTCCATAAAGAAATCCGCCACTTTGCGGCCCACCCGCCCCTTCAGGAAGGTGAGGTAGCGGGTCGACTCCGGGTTAGTTTCCCACTCGGTCAAATCAATGCGCGCCACAATATCCGCATGGTTGATATCCAGATAGTGCGTTGAGCTGATGTCCAACTGCTCGTTCACGCGCATGCTGCTTAAGTTATTCAGCACGGTAACCAGCAGGTACTCGACCGCCAGGTAACGATAGTGGCAGAACAGGACAATACCGCCGTCGGCGAACGGATATTTCGCCAGCTCGTCGCGCAGACGCCCGGTTGCCGCGCGGCTAAACGCCAGGAAATCCTCTTCACCCTGACGCTGCAGGCGCAGGCTATCGGCCAGTTCACTCTCTTCACTGAACAGACCATAGGCTTTATTTTTAGCGCTGTAGACGCGATGCAGCTCTGCCATCATTTCCACAACGGTTGCCGTGGGTTCCAGTAACGAATCGCGTAGCACCACTTCAAGGGTTTGCTCATCACGCTTGATAAGCTGGTGCAAGGCAATCTGGTTGATTTCCAGACTCATGATAAACTCTCCTTTTAGACCGGGCGGTATTCAACCACCACCAGGACATGTGTGCAACAACAGATAAAAAAGGGGAAAAAAAGCTGTTGCTACGGTAATATGTTGCCCTTTCATCAACAAACTGATTTTGATTTATGCCACAACATTCCCGCTACAGTGATGAACACGTTGAACAACTGCTCAGTGAGCTGGTCAACGTACTGGAAAAACATAAAACGCCGACCGATCTCTCCCTGATGGTTTTGGGAAATATGGTCACCAACCTTATCAACACCAGCGTTGCTCCGGCTCAGCGTCAGGCGATCGCCAAATCTTTCGCCCAGGCGTTACAGTCATCCGTCAGCAACGACCAGGCCCATTAAGGGAAACGAACAACAGTTTATGGTGACGAATCGTCAGCGCTACCGTGAAAAAGTCTCCCAGATGGTCAGCTGGGGACACTGGTTTGCCCTGTTCAACATTCTGCTAGCGACGGTAATTGGCTGTCGTTATCTGTTTGTCGCAGACTGGCCCACAACGCTAACCGGGCGTATCTACTCCTGGATAAGCGTTGTTGGTCACTTTAGCTTTTTGGTATTCGCCACCTATCTGCTGATCCTGTTTCCTCTGACGTTTATCGTCATGTCGCAGCGTTTGATGCGGTTCTTGTCCGCAATCCTTGCGACGGTGGGGATGACGCTGCTGCTTATCGACAGTGAAGTGTTCACCCGCTTCCACCTGCATCTCAACCCTATCGTCTGGGAACTGGTGATCAACCCCGACCAGAACGAAACGGCCCGCGACTGGCAGCTGATGTTCATCAGCGTTCCGGTGATCCTGTTGATTGAGATGCTGTTTGCCACCTGGAGCTGGCAAAAGCTCCGCAGCCTGACCCGACGCCGCCATTACGCGAAGCCCGTCGCCGCGCTCTTTTTCGTCTCATTTATCAGTTCGCACCTCATGTATATCTGGGCGGATGCGAACTTCTATCGCCCTATTACCATGCAGCGCGCTAACCTGCCGCTCTCTTATCCGATGACGGCCCGTCGTTTCCTTGAGAAACACGGCCTGCTTGATGCCCAGGAGTACCAGCGCCGTCTGGTCGAACAGGGTAATCCGGAGGCGGTTAGCGTGCAGTATCCACTGAGCGATCTGCGCTATCGCGATATGGGTCGCGGGCAAAACGTCCTGCTGATTACCGTCGATGGCCTCAACTATTCTCGTTACGAGAAGCAGATGCCTGCGCTGGCCGATTTCGCGAGTCAGAACGTATCGTTTACCCAACATATGAGTTCAGGTAACTCAACCGATGCAGGTATCTTTGGCCTGTTCTATGGCATTTCTGCCGGATACATGGACGGCGTGCTGTCTGCGCGCATTCCTGCGGCGCTGATCACCGGGCTTAATCAGCAGGGCTATCAGTTAGGGTTGTTCTCATCGGACGGCTTCAACAGTCCACTGTACCGCCAGGCGCTGCTCTCTGATTTCTCACTGCCTGCCGCGCAGAGCCAGTCTGATGCCCAGACCGCAAACCAGTGGATAAACTGGCTGCAGCGCTACGCGCAGGAAGATAACCGCTGGTTCTCGTGGGTGGCCTTTAACGGCACAACGCTTAACGACAGCAACCAGGCTAGCTTTGCGCGCCGCTATGGCCGCGCGGCCAGCGATGTTGACGCACAGATTGGCCGCGTGCTTGACGCGCTACGTGAATCAGGCAAGCTTGATAACACGGTCGTGATCGTGACCGCGGGGCATGGCGTACCGTTAGGCGACGAGACGAAGAGCATGAGCTGGTCACGTCCAAACCTGCATGTTCCGCTGGTGATCCACTGGCCGGGAACGCCGGCGCAGCGCATCAATATGCTCACAGAACATAAAGATGTCATGACGACCCTGATGCAGCGCCTGCTGCACGTCAGTACGCCAGCAAACGAGTATTCGCAGGGGCAGGATCTCTTCAGCGCCACGCGCCGCCATAACTGGGTGACTGCAGCTGACGGCAACACGCTGGTGGTGACCACGCCGAAGCTGACGCTGGTGCTGAACAGCAACGGGAACTATCAGACCTATAATCTGCAGGGTGAACGGCTGAAGGATCAGAAACCACAGCTTAGCCTGCTGTTACAGGTTCTGACGGATGAGAAGCGCTTCATCGCTAACTGATTAATAATAAACCAGTTAGCGTCGGATTCCCTTGCATTCGAAACGGAATCGAGTAGTATTCTTTCTATGCGTCGGCACGTAGCGCAGCCTGGTAGCGCACCGTCATGGGGTGTCGGGGGTCGGAGGTTCAAATCCTCTCGTGCCGACCAAAAACATATTGAAAACCAGCCTCTTATGGCTGGTTTTTTTTTAGTTTGCTATTGAACGGGGAAGAAATGGGGAAAAAAAGGGGAATAACTACCAACAGTTGACTCTTTGGGTGGTAGCACAAGCACTGGTAGATTTCTTAAGACTTTATCCCTAGTTTCGTTGAAAGATTACAACGAAAAATCCGAGAAAATCTTCACTACTTGATTTCCGCTCAGAAACAACAATATTAAGTGTATGAAGTAAGTAGTGCAGTGATAAAGTTGTGAAGGTATGTAGTTATTGAGTAAAAAATCGCTAATGGGATTGATAAAACTTCTTCGCTATCTCATACTCGTAGGCCTAGGTAGTTTCAGTTCGCATACCTTGCGCTTTGTAACGGAGGGTTGCACGATGAAAAACATGAAAAAAATAGCGGATACTATTAAAAAATTTAACTTTTTTGACCCGTTCCCAGCTACAGATTATTTCGCTCTGATTGTACATAAGTCTAACAATGAACGATTGTTTGATGCTGTCGTAGAGTTGAACGAAGAGTCAAAAAGGGCACTTCTACAACTGAGTGATGAAATCAAACAGTCTATCGGAAAGGATGAAATCGGTGACACAGAGCGGCTCCTCAGAATCTACATTAATGAAGCAAATGACTTTAAGTTCCACGATTCCGAGTGGAACGAGATCACTGGGGCTGAGTGCAAACGACACAGTTATCGAAGAGGCAGAGATTATCGATCCCTCAATAGATGCAGAAGCCGAGAAGACGAACTCCAACTCGGAATCCTTCAACAATTCGCACACCGACTTGGAGGATGATGGCGATAGTGGTGATGAGGCAATCGCCGAAATCGTAACTGACGTCATTAAAAAAGAGCCAGAAGTTCTTGAACGAATCATGCAAGACGAGCAGGTTCGTCACATGGTTATGGTTCAACAGAAGAGTTATCGTGGTCCTCTTCCTCCTAGCGAACTGCTTTCTGGATATGAAACATTTTGCCCTGGAGCAACTGAGCGTTTTATTGGGCAGTTAGAAGCTAACCAAAAGCATCAGCATGAAATGGAAAAACTGGCTGTTTCTGCAACTATTACTCGTGATCAGGAGAACCGCAAGTACGGATTTGCATTGACATGCTTAGCACTCATTGCAAGTGTAACGCTTGGGGTAACTGGACACGATATTCTTGCCGGTACTATCGCAACCACTACTATTGGTACGATCTTAGTAACGTTCATTCTGAATCGTCGACCAAACAATAGTAGAGATGAGAAAGAAGACAAACAGTCACAACTACCAGCTGAAGATAGTAATGAGAAATAGCCCGCTTAGCGGGCTATTTTTTTGTGATTTAACCAGTCCGCGCTACTTTTTCTACCTGCCCTATACTTTCAGTCTGACTGACTGGAGGTTTCTATGTGTGGACGTTTTGCACAAGCCCAAACCCGTGAAGAATATTTGGCATACCTGGCCGATGAAGCCGCTCGTGACATTGCGTATGATCCGGCACCTATTGGCCGGTACAACGTGGCGCCTGGTACCAAAGTTCTGCTGCTGAGCGAACGCGACGAGCAATTACATCTGGACCCGGTCCTCTGGTCGTATGCTCCAGGGTGGTGGCAGAAACCTCCATTGATTAATGCACGCGTAGAGACTGCGGCAACAAGCCGAATGTTTAAGCCTCTGTGGCAGCACGGTCGAGCGATCTGTTTCGCAGATGGATGGTTCGAATGGAAAAAGGAAGGCGGCAAGAAACAGCCCTACTTCATTCACCGCGCCGACGGCCAGCCGATTTTTATGGCAGCGATCGGTAGCGCGCCGTTCGAACGTAGTGACGAAGCAGAAGGCTTTCTCATCGTGACGTCTGCAGCTGACAAAGGTCTGGTCGACATTCACGACCGCCGGCCACTTGTTTTGTCACCAGAAGCCGCCCGGGAGTGGATGCGCCAAGATATAGGCGGGAAAGAAGCCGAAGAGATAGCAACTGACGGTTTCGTTCCGGCAGAAAAGTTTATATGGCATGCTGTGACGCGTGCCGTGGGGAATCCCAATAACCAAGGAATAGATTTAATACAACCTTTACTTAATAATCCTAATGGAGCGAACATTAAGTAGAGCTTTGGTATTATGATAACCTGTATGACCCAAGAATATTTCTCCTTCAGCCTTAACATATTTACCGAGAATATCTAAACGTTCATCATAAATATTCTCTGTGAGGCATAATTGAAACATACATGAGTTTCCTTTATCATAAGGCTGATTATCTTCAATACTCCGACCGATTAAGCTAATTGGTTCATTTACATAGAGAATCCAGTAAAACAAGGGTTTATCACCATTATTGATAGACTCATAGTTTGGTGGCCCTGGAAACACTTCGTCTCTAACTTTACCGTAAAGGGTAGTCGTTTGGCCTTCAATCAGTTCCTTTGGGTTTTCTGTTTTCTTTGAGAACTTAGAGTTTTTTGCTTTAAATAATCTTCGACCAAAATATCTTGTAAAAAAAAGACCAAAGACCCCCATTACCAAAGAACAAATTACACCAATCCCTTGCCAGTTATTGCTTGATAAAAAATCACTCACGGCCTATCCCTCAATTATTAAAAATTTCTTAACGACCCCTTTTCCATAATATTAGAATAATATCAATTTATCATGGTTTTACAATGTTGATTCAAGAAAGAATGTTTATGCGACTTAAGTTAAATCAGTGAACTACCTTACCTTAAGAAGGTCGTTTAAACGCGTAGTATATCTTGGCGAAAGCATTTCACGTTTCATCTGCCACTGCTGCTGTATGCCCTGCCCGGCAAAGAAGAGTGTTCCTTTCCCGTCTTTCGCGTTCAAGTGATCGAGCACCTCCATCAACTTATCGCTTCCAGCGCGCGGCGCGTGCTCATCGAAAAGGTTCAGCTGCGCCACACCTTGGCTGAAAAAATCTCCCAGCATGATTCCAGCCTTTTGATAGCGGTGGCCATCCTTCCAAATTTTGTCCAAGCACTTAACCGCGGCGTTGATGATGTCGCGGGAATCCTGTGTTGGCGTGAGAAGCTTCATTGACGCACTGTTGCCGTAATATGGCTCATTCAGGGCAAAAGGTGACGTCTTCACGAACGCCGAGATAAAACGGCAATACTGATGCTCACCGCGTAGCTTTTCTGCACCTCGGGCCGCATAACTGCAAATCGCCTGGCGCATCTGCTCATATTCTGTAACGCGTTCGCCAAAAGACCGGGAACAGACAATCTCCTGTTTTGCAGGTGCAAACTCCTCCAGATCCAGACATGGTTCGCCGCGCAGCTCCCGGACCGTTCGCTCCAGGACGACATTGAAGTGCTTTCGAATAATCCACGTACTCTGCTCAGAGAGGTCCAGAGCTGTTTTGATGCCCATGGCATTAAGCTTTTTACTGATTCTGCGACCAACGCCCCAAACATCCTCTACAGGCACGATCGCCAACAGCCGACGCTGCCGATCGACATTTGACAAGTCAACTACCCCGCCCGTCTGTCGCTGCCATTTCTTTGCGGCGTGGTTGGCGAGTTTAGCGAGTGTTTTTGTCTGGGCAATGCCAACGCCAATGGTGAGGTGCGTACGCTTCAGAACTGTAGCGCGGATTTCTTTGCCGAACTCAGTCAGGTCCCGGCAGTTTCGCACTCCGGTAAGATCACAAAAAGCTTCATCGATACTGTAAATTTCGACGCGGGGGCTCATTTCTTCCAGCGTCGTCATTACCCGGTTCGACATATCAGCGTAAAGCTCGTAATTGCTGCTGAAGCAAACAACGCCAGCGCGCCGGAAAAGCTCCTTTTGCTTGAAGAAAGGCTCGCCCATTGCTATCCCTGCGGCTTTTGCCTCTGCGCTGCGCGCGATCACGCAGCCATCGTTATTTGAGAGAACGACAACCGGCCGCCCTCTCAGATCCGGCCTGAATACAGTCTCGCATGATGCGTAGAACGAATTCACATCACAGAGAGCAAACATATTCAGCTCGCAGATTTAACGATGAAAGTTACGACGCCGAAAACGTCCAGCGTGTCTTCGCTGCCAACAACAATCGGGCTGTAGGCGCTGTTCATAGGATTTAGTTGCACGGTCGGGCGCAGTTGCAGGCGTTTAACAGTGAACTCCCCTTCCACCGCAGCGATGACAATGTCACCATGCTCAGCAGTCCTAGAGCTGTCCACCACCAGCAGGTCACCGTCACTGATCCCGGCTTCGATCATTGAATCACCTGCGGCTTTGACGAAATAGGTGGAACTCGGATGAGCGACAAGTAACTCATTGAGATCGATACGCTGTTCAACGTAATCAGCTGCGGGGCTTGGGAAACCACACTGTACTAAGTCACTGAAAAGCGGAAGAGCGATAATTTCTCTCAGTTCTGTTGGCCTGATGAATTCCATTGCACACACCTCAAATACTGTTTTTATATACAGTAGTTTTATTTATAAGTGTCCGCAAGATCCGGGCTCAACTGTAACTGCTTAAAGCTTCGCCGTTTCGTTTCTAAGTTTCTATGTCGCTTCGAATTATGAGTTTTGTAAATTTTATGGCAGTAACTCTTAATGAGCAGATTTTAGCCGCCGCAAATACTTGCATACGATGTGCGGCGTTTTACTTATTAGATGCCTAGTATTGTTTACAAACCTGACTGGCTAGGCTTAGTGGCTTCTTTAACCACGTTGATTACATCACGTGCTTTTTCCGGATCGATAAGTACCAGTTCCACCAGGGTAAAAAGTTCTTTGATTGCTTCGGTGTGGTATGCGGCAGACACGCCTGATGTGTCGAGAAATTTGAAATTCTCAATCACAGTGCCATCACTGAATTCACGATCTCCATATGTCTTAACGGCATCCGGACACCAATTTTCAACATCCTGGGCAATAAGTCCTACACCCCGACCACCATCCTGAACGTCATACGTGACACCACGCATGGATAGTACGGCGGCTAGTGGGGTCGACACCGGCTTTATATTGGACTTGTGACGCTCGTCAGAACCATTAACCCAGGCCCCCTGAGAAGTGGCGGAACCATCATAATTGAAGCTCCATCGTTTATCCCCTGTACCATAAGATGCACCGTTATAGTAAATCGAATACGTCAGCGTGTTAGTTCCTGAACCACGGGTAATCCCTGTAATCCAGCCATCGGTATACCAGTTATACTGGAATGCACCTACATATCCCGTCGCGCCTGTATCACCATCTCCAGATACCACCAGTATATTATTGTTTTTGCCCGCCCCCTGCTGCACTCTTCCTCTTAACGCTAGTCCTTTTGCTAAATCAACATCAAGACCACCATTTGCAACAATAACCGAGTTACCGTCTGCCACAAGCGGTGCACTTACCAAATCCAGTTGTCCTGTAAGTTTCCCGCCAGTTTTTTGAAGGGCACCAGTGATGCGAGAATCATCGCCGGCAGCTACGGTACCAGTTACCGTCCCAACACTCCTGGTGGCGCTGTCTCCCAAACCGAGGTTTGTGCGAGCGTCTTCTGCCTTCGTGGCCCCAGTGCCGCCGTCAGCAACAGCCAGCGCACCGTTACTCCCTTTTTGCGCCAGTTTGCCGATGCCGGGGATCGTTACAGGGGTGCCGTTAATGGTTACGGTAATGCTCTGATTGGCTGAGGTTGTGGCGAACGTCTCCCACGCGCCAATATTCTCGTCATACTCTTTGATGAGCTGCGACATGGCCTGTGCCAGTCCGTCGACAGAGATATTGTCGGAAACTAGGATTCCATACTTCTGACCGCTAAGTGCCGGAGCGGCGGCAGGTGTAACCGTCATCGAGGTGGAACTGTCCACACTTGAGATCTGGAAAATTTGAACCGGGCTCGACATGACGATAATCGTCTGGCCAGCACGAACCTGGCCCGCTGGCGCCGTCCAGTTCGTGCCCGT
>NZ_JADBQQ010000028.1:0-2735 GCF_014895985.1 Enterobacter cloacae complex sp. P2B
TTGATGCCTGGCAGTTCCCTACTCTCACATGGGGAGACCCCACACTACCATCGGCGCTACGGCGTTTCACTTCTGAGTTCGGCATGGGGTCAGGTGGGACCACCGCGCTAAAGCCGCCAGGCAAATTCTGTTAATCTGTATCAGGCTGAAAATCTGTCTCTCACCGCCAAAACAGCTTCGGCGTTGTAAGGTTAAGCCTCACGGTTCATTAGTACCGGTTAGCTCAACGCATCGCTGCGCTTACACACCCGGCCTATCAACGTCGTCGTCTTCAACGTTCCTTCAGGAGACTTAAAGTCTCAGGGAGAACTCATCTCGGGGCAAGTTTCGTGCTTAGATGCTTTCAGCACTTATCTCTTCCGCATTTAGCTACCGGGCAGTGCCATTGGCATGACAACCCGAACACCAGTGATGCGTCCACTCCGGTCCTCTCGTACTAGGAGCAGCCCCCCTCAATTCTCCAGCGCCCACGGCAGATAGGGACCGAACTGTCTCACGACGTTCTAAACCCAGCTCGCGTACCACTTTAAATGGCGAACAGCCATACCCTTGGGACCTACTTCAGCCCCAGGATGTGATGAGCCGACATCGAGGTGCCAAACACCGCCGTCGATATGAACTCTTGGGCGGTATCAGCCTGTTATCCCCGGAGTACCTTTTATCCGTTGAGCGATGGCCCTTCCATTCAGAACCACCGGATCACTATGACCTGCTTTCGCACCTGCTCGAGCCGTCACTCTCGCAGTCAAGCTAGCTTATGCCATTGCACTAACCTCCTGATGTCCGACCAGGATTAGCTAACCTTCGTGCTCCTCCGTTACTCTTTGGGAGGAGACCGCCCCAGTCAAACTACCCACCAGACACTGTCCGCAACCCGGATTACGGGTCCACGTTAGAACACCAGCCATTAAAGGGTGGTATTTCAAGGACGGCTCCACGCAGACTGGCGTCCACGCTTCAAAGCCTCCCACCTATCCTACACATCAAGGACCAGTGTTCAGTGTCAAGCTATAGTAAAGGTTCACGGGGTCTTTCCGTCTTGCCGCGGGTACACTGCATCTTCACAGCGAGTTCAATTTCACTGAGTCTCGGGTGGAGACAGCCTGGCCATCATTACGCCATTCGTGCAGGTCGGAACTTACCCGACAAGGAATTTCGCTACCTTAGGACCGTTATAGTTACGGCCGCCGTTTACCGGGGCTTCGATCAAGAGCTTCGCGTTGCCGCTAACCCCATCAATTAACCTTCCGGCACCGGGCAGGCGTCACACCGTATACGTCCACTTTCGTGTTTGCACAGTGCTGTGTTTTTAATAAACAGTTGCAGCCAGCTGGTATCTTCGACTGATTTCAGCTCCGTCCGCAGGGACTTCACCTACATATCAGCGTGCCTTCTCCCGAAGTTACGGCACCATTTTGCCTAGTTCCTTCACCCGAGTTCTCTCAAGCGCCTTGGTATTCTCTACCTGACCACCTGTGTCGGTTTGGGGTACGATTTCGTGTTACCTGATGCTTAGAGGCTTTTCCTGGAAGCAGGGCATTTATCACTTCAGCACCGTAGTGCCTCGTCATCACGCCTCAGTGTTAAAGTGAACCGGATTTGCCTGGAACACACACCTACACGCTTAAACCGGGACAACCGTCGCCCGGCTGACATAGCCTTCTCCGTCCCCCCTTCGCAGTAACACCAAGTACAGGAATATTAACCTGTTTCCCATCGACTACGCCTTTCGGCCTCGCCTTAGGGGTCGACTCACCCTGCCCCGATTAACGTTGGACAGGAACCCTTGGTCTTCCGGCGAGCGGGCTTTTCACCCGCTTTATCGTTACTTATGTCAGCATTCGCACTTCTGATACCTCCAGCATGCCTCACAGCACACCTTCGACGGCTTACAGAACGCTCCCCTACCCAACAACGCATAAGCGTCGCTGCCGCAGCTTCGGTGCATGGTTTAGCCCCGTTACATCTTCCGCGCAGGCCGACTCGACCAGTGAGCTATTACGCTTTCTTTAAATGATGGCTGCTTCTAAGCCAACATCCTGGCTGTCTGTGCCTTCCCACATCGTTTCCCACTTAACCATGACTTTGGGACCTTAGCTGGCGGTCTGGGTTGTTTCCCTCTTCACGACGGACGTTAGCACCCGCCGTGTGTCTCCCGTGATAACATTCTTCGGTATTCGTAGTTTGCATCGGGTTGGTAAGCCGGGATGGCCCCCTAGCCGAAACAGTGCTCTACCCCCGAAGATGAGTTCACGAGGCGCTACCTAAATAGCTTTCGGGGAGAACCAGCTATCTCCCGGTTTGATTGGCCTTTCACCCCCAGCCACAGGTCATCCGCTAATTTTTCAACATTAGTCGGTTCGGTCCTCCAGTTAGTGTTACCCAACCTTCAACCTGCCCATGGCTAGATCACCGGGTTTCGGGTCTATACCCTGCAACTTAACGCCCAGTTAAGACTCGGTTTCCCTGCGGCTCCCCTATACGGTTAACCTTGCTACAGAATATAAGTCGCTGACCCATTATACAAAAGGTACGCAGTCACACCCGAAGGTGCTCCCACTGCTTGTACGTACACGGTTTCAGGTTCTTTTTCACTCCCCTCGCCGGGGTTCTTTTCGCCTTTCCCTCACGGTACTGGTTCACTATCGGTCAGTCAGGAGTATTTAGCCTTGGAGGATGGTCCCCCCATATTCAGACAGGATACCACGTGTCCCGCCCTACTCTTCGAGTTCACA
>NZ_JADBQQ010000028.1:2826-3237 GCF_014895985.1 Enterobacter cloacae complex sp. P2B
TTCCACTAACACACAAGCTGATTCAGACTCCGGGCTGCTCCCCGTTCGCTCGCCGCTACTGGGGGAATCTCGGTTGATTTCTTTTCCTCGGGGTACTTAGATGTTTCAGTTCCCCCGGTTCGCCTCGTTAACCTATGTATTCAGTTAACGATAGTGTGTCGAAACACACTGGGTTTCCCCATTCGGACATCGACGGGTCAAAGGTTCATATCACCTCGCCGTCGCTTTTCGCAGATTAGCACGTCCTTCATCGCCTCTGACTGCCAGGGCATCCACCGTGTACGCTTAGTCGCTTAACCTCACAACCCGAAGATGTTTCACTTCTGATTGCGAAAATTTGAGAGACTCGAACACACCATTAAAGATGTGTCGTTTCAATTTTCAGCTTGATCCAGATTTTTAAAGAGCAAA
>NZ_JADBQQ010000028.1:3428-5134 GCF_014895985.1 Enterobacter cloacae complex sp. P2B
CAAAGGCAGGTTCTTTAAGGTAAGGAGGTGATCCAACCGCAGGTTCCCCTACGGTTACCTTGTTACGACTTCACCCCAGTCATGAATCACAAAGTGGTAAGCGCCCTCCCGAAGGTTAAGCTACCTACTTCTTTTGCAACCCACTCCCATGGTGTGACGGGCGGTGTGTACAAGGCCCGGGAACGTATTCACCGTGGCATTCTGATCCACGATTACTAGCGATTCCGACTTCATGGAGTCGAGTTGCAGACTCCAATCCGGACTACGACGCACTTTATGAGGTCCGCTTGCTCTCGCGAGGTCGCTTCTCTTTGTATGCGCCATTGTAGCACGTGTGTAGCCCTACTCGTAAGGGCCATGATGACTTGACGTCATCCCCACCTTCCTCCAGTTTATCACTGGCAGTCTCCTTTGAGTTCCCGGCCGGACCGCTGGCAACAAAGGATAAGGGTTGCGCTCGTTGCGGGACTTAACCCAACATTTCACAACACGAGCTGACGACAGCCATGCAGCACCTGTCTCAGAGTTCCCGAAGGCACCAATCCATCTCTGGAAAGTTCTCTGGATGTCAAGAGTAGGTAAGGTTCTTCGCGTTGCATCGAATTAAACCACATGCTCCACCGCTTGTGCGGGCCCCCGTCAATTCATTTGAGTTTTAACCTTGCGGCCGTACTCCCCAGGCGGTCGACTTAACGCGTTAGCTCCGGAAGCCACGCCTCAAGGGCACAACCTCCAAGTCGACATCGTTTACGGCGTGGACTACCAGGGTATCTAATCCTGTTTGCTCCCCACGCTTTCGCACCTGAGCGTCAGTCTTTGTCCAGGGGGCCGCCTTCGCCACCGGTATTCCTCCAGATCTCTACGCATTTCACCGCTACACCTGGAATTCTACCCCCCTCTACAAGACTCTAGCCTGCCAGTTTCGAATGCAGTTCCCAGGTTGAGCCCGGGGATTTCACATCCGACTTGACAGACCGCCTGCGTGCGCTTTACGCCCAGTAATTCCGATTAACGCTTGCACCCTCCGTATTACCGCGGCTGCTGGCACGGAGTTAGCCGGTGCTTCTTCTGCGGGTAACGTCAATCGATGAGGTTATTAACCTCAACGCCTTCCTCCCCGCTGAAAGTACTTTACAACCCGAAGGCCTTCTTCATACACGCGGCATGGCTGCATCAGGCTTGCGCCCATTGTGCAATATTCCCCACTGCTGCCTCCCGTAGGAGTCTGGACCGTGTCTCAGTTCCAGTGTGGCTGGTCATCCTCTCAGACCAGCTAGGGATCGTCGCCTAGGTGAGCCGTTACCCCACCTACTAGCTAATCCCATCTGGGCACATCTGATGGCAAGAGGCCCGAAGGTCCCCCTCTTTGGTCTTGCGACGTTATGCGGTATTAGCTACCGTTTCCAGTAGTTATCCCCCTCCATCAGGCAGTTTCCCAGACATTACTCACCCGTCCGCCACTCGTCACCCGAGAGCAAGCTCTCTGTGCTACCGTTCGACTTGCATGTGTTAGGCCTGCCGCCAGCGTTCAATCTGAGCCATGATCAAACTCTTCAATTTAAGTTTGATGCTCGTGAATTAAACTTCGTAATGAATTACGTATGTTCACTCAGAGACTTGGTATTCATTTTTCGTCCGAGGACGTTAAGAATCCATGTCACTTTGAGTGCCCACACAGATTGTCTGATAAATTGTTAAAGAGCAGT
>NZ_JADBQQ010000029.1:0-1714 GCF_014895985.1 Enterobacter cloacae complex sp. P2B
GCCGTCCAGTTCGTGCCCGTGCCGGTGGCGGTGTTTCCGTTAATGGCGATGGTGCCAGTGTTATAAAGCATATTTTCTCCAGGCAATAAAAAACCCCGCCGAGGCGAGGTTTGCATTCAAAGTCGTGAGTTATTTACATGTCGTGCTTGTGAATGTGTTCGCACTTACCCAACGCCAGTTGAAGGGATATCCGGCCCGGTATTGAGTCTGGTTGTTTTGTTTTCGAACGCCGTAAATCATAACGGTATTCTCATGGTCACCCATATATGCCGTGCCGCTGCAAATAGGTTCCTGTTTCTCAAGTACACCAGCACAACCAGACAGCATTAAAGCGATCGCCATGCTGATAATTAGCCTTTTCATTTTGAAAGTATCCAGAGGAATTCAGTAGGTTCGAAGATATCAATACAAAATCGATGGGTATAATTGATTATGTAGATCAATTATTTGTTATTGATCGCTCAAAACGATCAATCAGTCATAGGCTGCGGTGTTGATGGCCGTCAATGCTATTCCTGTGGTTGTCCCTCCCGCTGCAGAACCAGTAGCTGTTGTCGAAGGCGCGGCATTTATCCTGGTCGACGAACCGTTAAAGCGGCAGCCTGCATAGGCTGTTATATTCACGATTGTTGGAGGCCTGGTATTGTTGTTCTGTACGATTTGTGAGCCAAGAATTGCAGGTGCTACCGCATAACTACCCTGCAACGTAACATCAATGTTAATCCCTCCCGTTGAGGCTCCTGGTGTTCCGACAGTAACGAGGTCAGTAAGCACGCGGCTTTCGTTTGTCAGTACCAGCTTTCCGGCTTCATCCCAGACAGCAAATCCCCAGTCGGGCAACGTTTGTGGAAAGATGGCAAAGATGTACGCCGTCAGAGTGTGTGACTGACCATAAGCGTTGCTTGAACCAACAAGAATGTTTCCTCCTGACCGGGTTGCCCCGACTGTAGTGGGCTGGGCTGTATCACTCGTTTTGCAAAAAACCATCGCCGGATAAGAAGTATCCAGAGCTACCGTCGCAGAAGCACCGTGGTATGCCCCATTTGCCACTGAGTTAACCACTACCTTTCTGTACAGACAAAACGGCGTTGACTGAGGAGTAATAAACGGATTTCCACTTTCCAGCGCAATCAGTGCGCCATAATCTGCCATTATGCATTCTCCACGAAAACCACCAACTCACATTCCGAAGCGGGATAATTTCCAATGCCAACTTCGCTGGCAGTGCTGAGAGTGATGGTGTTCCCGTTAGCGATAATGCGTCGGCCCACCGAGACCGCGCCTTTATCAAGGGACACCGCAAATCCGACTTTCATCCCTGCCGGAATGGTAAAGGACCAACTTCCCGAAGTTTGACCTTCGGAAAGCTGAATACGCCCTACCACTGATACGGGTTTGATACCGTAGTTGTTCGGGTTGCCGTTGGCGTCCCAGGTCTGAATACCCCAGGCCATTAAAACACTCCTGTAAGTTTGCCTATCTGAACACGGAGCCTGTTAGCATCCCGAATGCTGATGGTGACGTTAGTCTGCTTCATGCCTCCGGAACTGTCGCTTCCGTAGTTCTGCATCGTTCCGTCTTTACCCCAGCGCCAGCCAGCGCTTCCGGCAACATAATTATTAGACTGCAGAGAATCCGTAATTTTGCCGAACTGGATACTCGCATCACGGAAGAACGCATCATTGATGAATGTCTGCCCGTTCTGGATAACAAA